>JBMNSS010000001.1:0-66214 GCA_050945315.1 Limnochordia bacterium
CGTCCAGCCATAGCGACAATATCGACTGTCCTGGGGCGGCTATATCAACCTGAGAGCCGCGGCTTGAAAACGTGGCGATCGAAGATGCCTGGGTGGAGGCCGCCACGGCTACCGTTTCCGGCCATTTGGCCGGATACGCTACCGTGTTGCAGCGTGGGCCGGCGTTGCCTGCCGCAGCCAAAACCAGTAATCCGGCTTTCCAAAGCGCTTCCACAGCAGCCTTCATGCTCTGTGTCGCTTGCGAGGCGCCCAGGCTGAGATTGATGATCGGCGCCTGGCGCTGTAAGCACCAATGGAGTCCATCAACCACGTCCGAGAGACTGCCCACTCCCTGGCTGTCAAGCACTTTGACGGGCAGCACCGCAGCTTGAGGGGCCACTCCGGTTCCCGTGTCCCACTTTCCTGCCGCTATGCCGGCCACGTGTGTTCCGTGTCCGTTATCATCTTCCGGGGGCTCTCCCGGTTCGATGGCGTTGTAACCGCCTCTTACACGGAGCCCCGGGTTATCGAGATCCACTCCGGTATCCACGATGGCGATCGCTACGTCTTCCCCTTCTGTTTGATCCCACAGCGACGGCGCCTGGACCGCCACTACGTTCCATGTGGCCCGGCGCGGCTGTGTCGTGCTTTGAAGGTCCAGGGCCCGTACGATCACATCCGGTTCGTCCCAAGTCCCGGCTCGCAACACTCCCACCGGGGACTTATCTCTCGGCAGGCTGTAGGCCACTCCTCCGATAAGCGGCAACCAACGATGTACCCGTCCTCCCTGTCGTTCAACCCATATCGCAAACTGGGCTCGCTCCTCGTAATCCATCCCGCCAGCCACTCGTCGCTGCAAAGCCAAGGTCAACTGCCCCCTCCGGCATGTCAGCTCTCTTTCGACACGCATGCATCTGGGTGATCTTCTCAATACTACGCCTCACGAGCGCTTGAGGTTCCCACCCATGTGTGTCACTTACTGTTGATTTGCGGTACACTAGAGGACGATCTTGAGCGATGAGCTCGCCGTATCTTGCAGGAGGCAGGGTGTCGTTTGCCGTACTCTTCTGCGACACCTTTCACGTTGTGCTTTGTTGTAAGCTACACAGTGCCAGGTGTTGGGTCTTTTGGAGGTGTAACTAATGTCCTACAGCATTGCTGTTATAGGGGGAGGCGCAGCCGGTCTGCTCGCGGCCATAGCGGCGAGTGAACACGACGCCGATGTGATTGTTCTGGAACGTGGTCCCCGGTTGGGGACTCGGCTCTTAGCGCCGAATGGTGGTGGGCGAAGCATTACCAATGCGGGAAGCACAGAGCATTTGATTCAGTCCTTTCCCGGCAAAGGCCGTTTCTTATGTCGTGCTTTTGAGATCTTCTCTAATCGTGATATGTTGGATCTTCTCGCTGAAGAAGGTGTATTAACCAAGGAGGAGGAAGGGGGACGCATTCTTCCCGTTAGCGAAGACCCGACCGAGGTTATCGAAGCTCTTGAATCTCGAGTCAGAGCCTCCGGTGTCACTGTCCGCACACTGGCACACGTGACAGGAATCGAAAGGCAAGAAGGCCGTGTTCGCCCGGGATGGCGCGGCTTTAAGATTCAACTGGCAGACAGTGAGCCGCTGTATGCGGACCGCGTCATTTTGTGTACGGGAGAGAATCCGGTTCTCGATCAGAGGGAGGACCGCGCCTGGGCTGAGCAGTTCGGCCACACGATCGTCCCTCCTAAGTCAGCTATCGTGGCTTTACAGACGGAAGAGGATTGGCCCGCACGGGTGGCAGGTGCAGTATTGCGAGGGGTTGAGGTTATCGTCAGGGCTGCCGGTAAAGAGGTGACTCGATACAAAGAGGATGTGCTCTTCACGGATCTGGGCCTTGCCGGCCCCGCCATCCTCAAGATCGGAGAACAGGCTGTCGCCGCCCAAAACGGTTGCCCCGAACAGGTGGTTATCGCCGTCCGTACGGATTCAGATCTGCAGGCAGATGACTGGGAGGCACGCTTGCAGATGGCCTTACGGGAGCACCCCCGGCAACTGCTCAAGAGCCTCGTGGCGAGATGGTGGCCCGTATCTTTAGCTGAAGTACTTTTAGAGGTTCATTCCATCCCTCCAGAAGTCATGGCCAATCAGGTCACCAAAGCACATCGCCGCCAGACCGCTGAAATCCTTGATGAGTTTCAACTGCATCTGAAGAAAGATCCGGCACCGGAAACCGCTATGGTAACCACAGGTGGAGTCGATGTTTCAGAAGTTGATCCCCATTCAATGCGGTCATTGAAGGCGAGCGGGCTTTATATCGCCGGCGAATTGCTGGACATAGATGGCGTAAACGAAGGCTACACACTTCAAGCCGCCTATTCCACCGGGTATGTGGCAGGTTGGGCCGCTGCCACTGATCCAGACGAATGATTCAGCGCAAACCGTGCAGGGCCCCTATACCATTCCGGCCCTGCGCGTTGCTCATCATCCTCTGATCTCCTTGGCGGCTTGGCGGGCCAGGGCATCACAGCGATTGTTCAATTCATCGTCTGCATGACCGGTCACTTTGATCCATGTGATGCTATGTTTCTCTGCTACGTCAAGCAGAGCCTTCCACAAATCCTGGTTCTCCACCGGGCTGCCGTTGGCAGTTCGCCACCCGTTTCTGCGCCACTTATCAAGCCATCCCTGTCGGAAAGCATTGATCAAATACGCACTGTCACTGTGCAACCGCACGCTGCACGACCATTTCAGCGCCTGTAGGGCCTTGAGTGCTGCGGTCAACTCCATGCGCTGGTTGGTCGAACGGGGCTCGTTGCCTACGATCTCTTTCGTGTGTTCTCCGCTGGAGAGAATGGCGGCCCACCCTCCGGGCCCCGGATTGCCCAAACAGGCACCGTCTGTGTATATCACGACTTCGGTCATTCATTAGTCCCCCCACTGTTCAAATCAGGTCGGTCTTTGATTCTTGTTTCCTATTGCCAATGCCGGTTCCTTGTTGATCACAGCAAGCCCGCACGAATATGAGCGAGGATATTTAGCTCTCCGGGCGAAAGACTTATAGCAAGAAGGCACACGCGTTAATGAAAGGGGCACCCTGCCTTGCAGATTCACACGGTTTCTGACATAGATCTGGGCACAACCCAGGGTCAACGTACCTACCAAAGGACGGTTTTCTTACTTCTTTGGCTGGCTACCCGTCGGAGCATTCCCAACAGCTCCCTGTCCATTGAACACTCACTAAGCAATGGTGTCTACTGTGAGATTCATGGTGACAAGCCTCTGACACCCCGAGATGTCTCGCTGGTAGAGCGCGACATGCGAGAGCTCGTCTCGGCCGCTCTTCCCATCACGGTTGTGGAATGCACGCCTGCTGAGGCTGTCAAGCTGCTTACTGCCAGCGATCAGCTGTCAGCGGCTGAACTCATGGCACAGCTTGATAGACCGGTGGTGTCTCTGGTACATTGTGATGGAGTCTACAACTACTGCGACGGGCCTGTATTGTCCAATACTTCCCTTGTTCAGCATTTTAGCCTGCACTTCTATCTGCCTGGATTGATCGTGCAGATACCCGACGATCACACTGGACGTATCCCACAGTACAAGGAGCAACCAAAACTGGCCAGTGTCTTACGAGAATCGGAGCGCTGGGCCTCCATCTTGGATGTGGATGATGTTGCAGCCTTGAACCGCGTGATCGAGGCGGGTGATGCGGGGGATCTCATCAGGGTTTCAGAAGCATTGCACGAGAAAAGAATAGCCGGTATTGCAGACATGATCGCTCAGAATCCGGAGATACGTCTGATCACCATCGCCGGCCCGTCATCATCGGGGAAGACAACCTTTGCTCAGCGTCTGAAAATCCAACTCCGGGTAAACGGCCTCCATCCGATTACCATTTCCTTGGATGATTACTTTCTTAAGCGTTCTGAGACCCCCCTTGGCGATGACGGCAAGCCCGATTTCGAAAGCATCGAGGCTCTTGATCTCCCTTTGTTAGGTGATCATCTCAGCAGACTCGTGCAGGGTGATACTGTTGATGTGCCGATCTTTGATTTTCACACGGGTCAGCGTATGGCTGAGACCCGGAGGATGAGATCTGCTGCGGATCAACCGATCATCATCGAGGGCATCCATGGACTCAACGAACGTCTTACCTCCTCGATCCCCAAAGGGAACAAGTTTAAGATCTATATCAGTGCGCTCACACAGCTCAATGTACACGATCAGGTACGCATACATACTACAGATGCCCGTCTCATAAGACGTATGGTTCGCGATGCTCAGTTCCGCTCCCATCCGCCGGAGAAAACCCTGAGCATCTGGCCGCGCGTCAGAAACGGTGAAAAACGCTACATCTTCCCCTTCCAGGAAGAGGCTGATGTGATGTTCAACTCGGCTTTGGTATACGAGCTGGCGGTATTACGTACGTGCGCAGATCCACTGCTGCGGGCCATACCAACTGAGTCACCTGTGTCCGAATTGGCGAATCAGCTTCTGTGGCTCCTGGAACACTTCACGCCCTTGAGTGCTGACGAGATTCCCGCCAACTCTATCCTGCGCGAGTTCATCGGGCAGAGCTGTTTTACCGTGTAGATGGGATCCCGGCTTTTCGTGTTTGTGAGTGAGCATGGTGGCAATCGGGTAGGATGACGCGCCATGGTCAGGTTAGCGTCATCCCTTTTTTGGTGCGCACGGCATGGCGCATCTATAAGTCCCCAGTAAACGCGCTATGCCGGGCGCACCAACGCAAAAGCGGGCGAGTCAGCAGACCCACCCGCTTGATCGATGTTTTCTTATCCAACTCGCGGAGGCATCAGAACGTAACTACGGTCTTTGTACTCCCGGTGCAAGAGGCGATGAGCTTCGGCAGAGTTGGGCTCCCCAAGACACTTCTCGTATAGCATCTTGATTTCCGGGTTCTCGTGCGAACGCCGTCGCGGCAGGTTCTTGTCAATCATATAGAGACTGTTCATCAGTCGATCCAGTGGCCACCCCTCGCCATAGGGCTGCCCGCCGCCGTTGATACAGCCTCCCGGACAAGCCATGACCTCGACCAGATGGTACTCCTCCCAACCACCTTGGGCGAAGAAATTGCGAACGTTACGTAATCCGCTCAGCACCGCCACCTTGATCGTGATTCCGGCCACATCAACTTCGGTAGTCTTCACACCTTCCAGACCCCGAACCTCTTGGAAATCGGGATCGGCCAGTTCCTCATCTGTCACCATTTTATAGGCCGTACGCAATGCAGCCTCCGCCACACCGCCGCTGGCTCCGAAGATTACCGCGGCCCCCGTGTAATCTCCGAGCACTCGATCGAATGGCATGGGTTCCAAGCTGGCCAAGTCGATGTACTCACGTTTGAACATCCGAATGAGTTCGCGGGTGGTCAGCACCACATTGACATCCCCGGGCGATACCTCGTTCAACTCCCATTTCTTGGCTGTACAGGGCATGAAAGAGACGACGAAAGAGTCTTTCTTGCTGGCACCTGAAGCATGCGCATACTCAGAGCGTAACAGAGCGCCCATCATCATCTGCGGAGACTTACAGGTCGAAAGGTGCTGAACCCGATCCGGATAGTACTCTTCCGCGAACTTAATCCATGCCGGGCAGCAGGAGGTCACCAGTGGGAAGGGGCCTCCGCTTTTTACTCGGCCGACAAACTCTGCTGCCTCCTCCAGAATCGTGAGGTCAGCAGTGAAGTTCGTGTCAAAGACCTTGTCGAAACCGAGTCTCTTCAGTCCGGCTACCAGCTGTCCTTCGAAGTTCGTGCCAGGATCCATGCCGAAAGCTTGGGCTACACTGACTCGAACCGCCGGAGCTATCTGAGCCACTACATGTCTGTCCGGATCGGCCAACGCGTCGTAAACCAGACAGGTGTCATCGCGCTCTACAAGGGCGGCCGTGGGGCAAACCCGCGTGCACTGTCCGCAATTCACACACTCAGACTCGCCTACTCCGGTGCCGAAAGCCACACCGATAACGGTTTCAAAGCCACGCTTTAGAGGCGTAATAGCGGCTACTGACTGCATGTCGTCACACACAGAGACGCAACGCTGGCACAACACACACTTCTCTGCGTCACGCACCAAGGAGAAGCTTGTTTCATCGCATTTTGCCAGTTGTCGTTGACCCCGGTAGCGGCGGTCGACACCGTATTCGGCAGCCAGATCCTGCAGTTCGCATTCACCGTTGCGCTGACAGTAGAGACAATCTTCCGGATGATTGGCCAGAATCAGCTCCAAGACTACTTTGCGGGCCTGACGAATTCTGGGTGTCTGAGTGCGAACAACCATTCCCTCTGACACCGGTTGTGTACAAGAGGCCACCAGAGTGCGGCTGCCTTCTACTTCAACCACACACAGACGACAGGCACCGACTTCACGCAGGCCGTCCCAGTGACATAACGTCGGTACCGACACACCCGCTTCACGCAAGGCATACAACAGACTTTGATTGGCGTCTACCTCTACATCGCGTCCATCGACATTGATTGTCACCGGTTTTCGTTGTGTCACTTGATCAGTCACCGTGGTCCCGTTTCGAACCAGTTCCATAAAAGGCATCCTCCCCAGACCTGAAGATCACCCTAAACCCTGGTTTTTTCAACTCACGTCAGCCGGCGAGAGTTGTCTGAATACTACGACCCGTGATCGCACCAAAGCTACAGACATCAGCACAATTGCCGCACCGGACACAAAGCTCTTGATCGATCACGTGTGGTTGACGTCTTTCGCCGCTGATGGCATCCGACGGACACTCGCTCTTGCAGAGGCCGCAGCCGGTGCACTTCTCCGCGTCAATCACGTACGTCAGGAATTGTTTACATTGAGCGGCGGGACATATCTGATCGAGCAAGTGGGCTCGGTATTCATTCTCGAAGTGCTGCAGAGTCGATAGCACCGGATTCGGGGCCGTCTGACCCAGACCGCAGGCCGAGGTGTCTTTGATCACAGCCGCCAGTTCACGCAAAGCAGCCAAGAATCCCTCCGGATCAAAGGGTTCGTCCATGCCCAGCATGACTCGGATTTCAGTGGGAATATTCTCCGCTTCGGCATCGATCACGCGCTGGGGTGTGATAACCCGCTCAAGCATCTCATAAAGCCTTGTTGTCCCTTCTCTGCAGGGAGTGCATCGCCCACAAGACTCCGATTTTACGAAGCTCAAAAAGAACCGAGCGACCTCCACCATGCAGGTCTGGTCGTCCATAACCACAAGACCGCCTGAGCCCATCATCGCTCCGACCTTCAGCAAGGAGTCGTAATCGATGGGAGTGTCCAGGAGTCTGGCAGGTATACATCCACCGGAGGGGCCGCCTATTTGTGCCGCCTTGAATTCACGATTGTTGGCTACGCCGCCGCCCAGGTCATAGACGATCTCTCTCAAAGTAATCCCCATCGGTACTTCGATCAGGCCGCTGTTTTTCACTTTACCTGTCAATGAGAAGACCTTCGTCCCTTTGCTGCGCTCCGTGCCCACACCGGCAAACCATTCAGGCCCACGCGCAATGATATCCGGGACATTGGCCAAGGTCTCGACGTTGTTGATCAGTGTAGGGAATCCCCAAAGCCCTTTGGACGACGGGAACGGTGGTTTGGGGCGGGGAATGCCTCGTTGGCCTTCGACGGAAGCCAGGAGTGCTGTCTCTTCGCCACAGACGAACGCTCCGGCACCCATCTTAAGTTCAATGCTAAAGCTGAAGCCTGAACCCATGATGTTCTCGCCCAGGTAGCCGGCATTCTTCATCTGCTCAATGGCATTCTTCAGTCTGGCGATCGCCAAGGGGTATTCGGCCCGGACGTATAGGTAGCCCTTTTGAGCCCCGATCGCATAGCCGGCAAGCAGCATGCCTTCCAAGACGCGATGCGGATCTCCCTCCAGAAGACTGCGGTCCATGAACGCTCCCGGGTCGCCCTCATCGGCATTGCAGACAACGTATTTCTTCTCAGCTTTTTCCGCTGCAGTGAACTGCCACTTAAGGCCGGTGGGAAAACCTGCTCCGCCGCGTCCACGCAGTTGCGAGGCTTTCAACTGATCAATGACCCATTGCGTAGAATTCCCGACTGCCTTACGCAGGGCTTCATAGCCGCCCTCGGCAACGTATTCCTCCATGCTTTCAGGATCAATCCTGCCGCAATTGGCTAAGACACGCCGGCACTGCTTTGACAGAAAGGGCAGCTCCTCCATTGGAGGCACGGGCATTTGCTTGGCTTGTGCCTTGGGTTCGGGTTCGATCAAAGCCGTCATAGGCTCTTCTCCCAAAGCAGTTCCCAACAACATCTCGCCGGGAATGATCCCCTGACCCACATAGGAATCGATAATACGTATGAGGCCTTTCTTATCTACATTGCCGAAGGACACCCGGGAGAGTCCGGGAAGACGTACGTCCAGGATCGGTTCGCGTTCACAATAGCCCATGCATCCGACTGTCTTGACTTCAGCGTCCAGTCCACGACTCACTATTTCAACCTGAAGTTGTTTGAGAATCTCATCCGCACCGGCAGCCAAGCCGCAGGTGCCCGCTCCGACATAGAAGACAATGCGACTCCCCTTTGACATTATCGCCGCCTCCGATACGAGTTAAGAATGCGTCTCAGCTCTTTGGGTGTGACTCGACCATGTACAGTATCATCGATGACAATGGCTGGGGCCATGCTGCAGGCTCCCAGACAAGCAACTACCTCAAGAGAGAACAAGCCGTCTTCGGTGGACTCACCTGGTTTTACGTTCAACTCGGTTTGGATGCGTTCGAGGAGATTGCCGGCGCCTTTGACGTGGCAGGCCGTGCCGTCACAGACCTTGATAGTGTGTTTTCCGGGGGGGCGAAGGTGGAAATGGTTGTAGAACGTGGCTACACCCATGACCTGTGCAGGCGACAACCCCGTCTCAGCGGCCACCTCGGCGATGCGTTCGGCGGGTAGATAACCTTCCTCCTCTTGAATAGAGTGCAACTTTTCAATAAGAGGTGCTCGCCGTTCAGCAGCCTTCATATCCAATTGGATATTCATCATTTGGCCTCCTCAACTCTGTCTTTGTGATCTTTTTCACAATTCGATACCGCGATAAAGCCCCGCGCCTCACCGATGAGCGTTCGCGGGGACTGCTGCCGCCGAAGGTATTTCGCTGTCCTTTCTTTGCCGATAGGTATAATGCGTCCCGGCATCTCATTCAGCATGATGTCGGCCTGGCTCTGTCACCGAACACACCATCATGTGAACAACCTTCCGCAATACCCAATCCAGCTGTTCCAGAAACCCCTGATCTGTAGGCTCTGTCTCGTCAAGCTGTGCTAAGACGGCCTCGATACACCTTTGCATAGTACTAAAGTGTCTATTCTCCGCCAGTGGTGATTCTTCCTGTAAAAGACCAGCATCTATTTCCTCTTCATGTGCGAGATCTCTGTCCGCGGAGTACGCTGGCCAGGGGCCCGGTCCGTGTCGGGCTCGCATTCTCTCCTTCCATAGCCTGTAACAGTCCGGGCAGAGCCCCGGTACCGGAAACCGATTCTCACGATGGCAATGTGGACACTTCATGTCCCTACCTCCACCGCTCCTTCTTGTATCTTACTCTCACGACATATCATATGCGCCTGCCTGCCCTGACTGGTCAGAAACCAGCACCGATGCCCCAATACAGACGCCATGGCTGTGTGCCGTCCAAAGAACGGGCCAGTCCCAGACGAAGATCGCCTCTGGTTAATCCGTATCCGAGGGTCATGGTCGTTCGGGCCTCGGCTCCGACGGCGGAGACCGTTTTGAAGTCTTCGGCCTTATTTCCCGCGATGCCGCTGTCACAGAACAATGCCCAGGACACACCGTCAACAAAAACGGGGCTGTCTTGGACACCACGTTGGATAGGAAAGGCCATATACTCGACCTCGATGCTGATTTTCCCGGCCTCCTGGCCTCGAACACAGGCTACGGGAAGACCGCGAATGGCCAGATCACCTTGTGAGCCTCCTAAGAAGAAACTATCTTCGGCGGTGCTGGCTACCGCACTTAAGTCTATCAACAGGCGCAACCGCTCCGACAGTCGCTGGTTCACGGCAAGAAACAGACCGCCAGCCGTGTGGCCTCCGCCCAAACCCTGCACACCGAAAAGCTGAAGATCGCTCACCCGCTGTTGGTGAGCGTCTCCTCCGACGCCCTGAAAGCGGATTCCTAATCCGAGCTCCGAGTGAAAGCCTTCATCTTTGTAGGCACCCAGCCACACAACTCCGCTGCTCGATAAGAGAAGACCGGGCTCATTCCAGGCAATGTAAAACTCCCCTGCATTCTCGGTCCATACTTCATTCACTTCTCCATCGCTGTGCAGGAAGGGTACCGGTGAGATCATCTTCTCTACTCTTGCCGGCTGAGGCGTCGACGCGTCATTGACTCGTGACAGAACACTGCCGGAAATGCTGAGGCCCAACACGGGTCCGTTGCCCAACACATCTGAGCGGTACTCGTACTCCGTGCGATAAGAGGCAGTCTCATCCCCAAAAGAAATACCCAATGCATAGGCATGCTGCCCCAGGGCGTCAGTACCTGATGTCGAACCGCCTGTCAGCCACTGGCCTTCCAGACCGCCCCACAAAGGAAGCCAATAACGTGGGGTAAGGCTCTCTGAAGCACGGTAAGGTCGGATGATGAAGTCCTGTGGATCGACCGGACGTGCCAGTTCTTGCCAAGCTTCTTTGTCTGAGTTCTCAAGACGGCTCTTGGGCACGAACGACCACGCGGCAGCATCATCGGACGGCAAGCGAATCACCCACTCGCTGATATCGATGTCTGCGGGGGCGACGATTTCCGGCTCAGCGGGCGCCGGCGGCGGACATAACACCCACTCTTCCGGGTTCAAGGGCAAGGTCGCCATCCGGTATCCATCTGCAGAATAGGCCGAGACGAGCAGACTGCCACCATCCGGAGAGACGGAGGGAGCAAAGAATCCATATAAGGCGCGAGTAACTTGATACTGACTGCCATCGAGAACGTCATAGGCATGAATATTGTAGATCCCTGAGTGATCAGAGGAAAAAAACAGATAGCGCCCGTCAGGAGACCAGGACGGATCCAGTTTAACCGCCGCATCATGCGTCAACCTCACAGGCGCGGCGACTGGCACCGGGGTTTCCTGAAGCATTAGCGGCAATAAGAAGAGTTCAATATCACCTGAGTGAGTACGTCCTACAAAGGCCAGATTCTCCCCGTCAGGAGACCAGGCCAAGGAGAACACCTGATCCGGTTGTTCATCGCGCGGTCGGTCGATCTCGGGGCTCCACAACACCATCGGAGTCCCTTTTTCGAGGGCGGTTAGCAGGATTAGTGACCTGTCCTCCCGACGGGAAATGAAAGCGATCCATTCACCGTCCGGCGACACGGTCGGAGCGTAAGCTCGGTAACCGTGGGTCAGTCTCTCTTCCTTGCCCGACCGTATATTATAGATATAAAGATCGCTCGTCAGACCTCCTTGATGGTAATCCATCTTGCCATAGACCACACCCTGACCATCAGGTGTCCATGAAAGACCGCCTGAACGGGTGACCAGTCCGTTCACCAGCTTGCGCTCTTTGTCGCCGCCAACTGTCTGGCGCAGGCGTAACGACGGCAGTACGTTCCCCCCGGAACCGTAGACAATCGCCTTTCCGTCCGGGCTCCATACGGGCCACAAAACCATCTCTCCGGTGGCCGGTATTGTCTCCACTGCGGTGATAGAGCCCACAGCCTCTCGTTGCTGTGAATAGTGTTCAAAAAGGTCGTGTTGCCAATTCAGCCACAAATCGTCAAAAGGCACCTGAAACACTTCCTTGATGACTCCATTGGCACCAAGTGATTGTCGGCTGTGCAGGCGAAAGATCTCGTTGACGGAATCCTCCCCGTAATTGCGGGCCAGATAATCAATAAACGAGTAGCCGTAGAGGTAGACTGCCGGCCCGGGATTCCATCCGCTGAGTCTGTAGTTGCCAATGACTTGATCCCACGGCGGGATACGATTCTCCAGAACCGCCGCCCGGAGAAACATGTCATAGAAGGCACCGTCTCCCCTGCCATTACCCATCAATCCTTCAGCAAAGACAGCATGACCTTCAAGGAGAGCGTGGCCGAGAAGGCTGTTGGGTGTGCCGGCCCACGGCACTTTTCCGAAAAGCTTGCGGGCTCGGTCAGCGCCTTCTGAATGCATGTCGAGTTGAAGCACATGAGCATATTCATGCAGCAGCAGTTGTTCAAACCATTCAGAATGAGTCGGGGTCAATCCGGTGTCGTAGGAGATGGTATCCGGCAATACGGGGTGAATCGTAATGTGGTTGTAGGGCGTCACACGGGCGAAAGCGTTTGCCGCGTCTGTGATATCGGCAATGACCACATGGGTCTTCTCCTCCGGAAAGTACTGCATTTTAGGTACCAGGTTACGATGGGCGTCTTCCGCCGCTATAGCCACGCGGCGAGCAAGCTGCTCTTGCCCGGGGGGGAAGTGAATCAGAAAGTGCGGACTCTCCAGGGTGAGCCATCCGCGGGCCGGCAAAGCCGGTGGTGGCATGGCCCGTGGCAATACCGACTCGGTTGCCATCGCTGTCACAGCTAAACACCAGATACAACATACCAGTGCCACGAAACACAATACATGACACCGAACACGGACTCTAAGGTGCGGATGGGAAGCCCCTGTCCACTTGTCGGCTCCTAAGTCAGCCCCTTTTTTCCTACAACTTGCGTTAGGCACCAGGTTCATCGCCATCGGCCCACCTCTCATCGCGACGGTCACAAGAGCTCAGTCAACAATGACTCTGCATCAGACTGGCTCACTGACCGGGGATTGGCTCGGGTAGAACCGGAAGGCAGCGCAGCTGCAGCCAGCTCCGTAATATGCTCAGGAATCATACCTGCATCCCGCAGATTGGCGGGAATCTCCATCTTTTCGTTGAGTTGCTCTATGAAATCAATCAAAGACTCGGCAGCACGTGGATCGTCCCTATCGGCCAATCCAATGGCCGCGGCCAACTCTGCGTACCCCTGTCGGGCAACCGCCAGGTTGAACCGCATGACGTGGGGAAGCAAGATCGCGCATGCTCTGCCGTGAGGAATCCCATAGCGAATTCCCACCGGATGAGCAAGACCGTGCACCAGCCCCAATCTGGCATTGGTCAAGGCCACACCGGCTAAGTAGCTGCCTACAGCCGTGTTGCGGCGCGCTGTTAAGTCTCGACCATTGCGATAGACCGTCATCAAGCTTTCGCTAAGCAGACTGGTGGCCTGACGAGATAGGGCTTGTGTCACGGGGGTGGCTCCGAGCGAGACATGAGATTCTATGGCTTGGGTCAAGGCGTCCATGCCGGAAGCGGCGGTGACGTGCGGAGGGGCTGTCACATAAAGCTTCGGATCAATCAGCACCGCCTGTGCATACCATCGTTCGCAACGCATGCTTTGCTTGAGGCCCCTGACGGGGTCACTGAGTACGCTGACGTGAGTGGCCTCCGAACCCGTGCCGGCAGTGGTCGGCACAGCAATCCAGGGCAAAGCCTGCACATCACGAGGCCCCCGATATAGAGCCTCTTCCACTACTGACTCAGGGTCTGCGGTGTGGTGAAAAAGCCCGGCGATACACTTGCCCATGTCTAAGACACTGCCGCCGCCGATGGCTATCAGCGATGAACAAGAAGCCGCGCGAGCCTGGGCTAAACCTCGGGCACACTCACTCAAAGTGGGTTCGCCGCCAGGCCCTTCGATGATCATCGCTGCAATACCCGCTTCTTGCAGGTTTTTTCGCACCTGGTCGGCGATACCGTTAGAGATAGTATGGCGTCCCGCCACCAATGCAGCGACAGGGCCCAACGGTCGCACCAGCTTATCAAGCGTAGCTAGGGCATCTTCACCGACCTGCAGTTTTGGGATGAACGAATGGTACCACACGATACTACCCCTCCGCTCCGGTGGCTTAGCTTCTGCCTTCTTCTTTTTGACGAGCCTTTGGAGGGCCCTTCTCAACAATAGTATAGGTCGCCGCATCGATATTGCGGTTCGGTATGGCATAAATCAGGCCGTCTTTGTCTTTGACCTTTGTCTTGCGCATAGACAGACGGATGATCTCACCCTCCACACCCGCCGCACGGACCCTGGCCCCAATGACAAAGTCGTCGTCTGACAACAGGTAGATGCCTGCCAGTAGATCCTGGGATACCGTGTTAAGTCCGGTGGCCAGGGCCATGGCGACCAAAGCCACTGACCCGCCCAGAGCCAGCGAGACCTGAGTCAAACCCAAAGCGTTGAGTGTTGCTGAGATCCCGATGACCCAACCGACGAAGCTGACACTCGAAGAAAGCAATGATTTTGCGGTAGCTTCCAAGTGAGCCAAGCTTGCGGCCGCGGCGAAGACCCGTTTCATTAATCTGATGAGAATATAGGTAGCAACTAGGGTAATAAGAGCGCCCGGAATTCGGACAACATAACTGACTGTCTGTTGCAGCAGTTCGTTTGTCCAACTCATATCTGACATCTGTACGCCTCCAGAAACGAAGAGACTGTCGTGATCCCAAATCTAAAACAGGTGACGAAACATGTCGAGATCACCGTACTTACGCAAGAGAAGTTGCCTTTCGATTCGCTCTATCCAGCTCAGACGTATCGCATACGCAAAAGCCGTCGGAGATATGGCCAACAGCAAGCCCAATACCGGCGCAAGCATAGAAAGACAGATCCAGCGAAGCACCGTCCTTCTATACTGAGATTCTGCGATCATAGCTGTTAACACCTCAGGTGAACGCGGGCGTGCTTCGTGCCCTTGGGCAGCCCGGTCCGCAAAGCGCCCGGGCTGCCTTGCAGAACACTTCAAAGAGGTCAGCTTAGTCCCATAGCTTTCAGATTACGCAAGCTGATAGCCAGACTCTCGAACGGGTCGCGTTGACAGATATCCTGCTCCACGATATACCACTCGACACCGGCCTCGGCTGCAGCTGAAAGGATGCGTGGCCAATTGAGGTTGCCTTCACCGACTTCCGTCATTATCTGCTGACGATTGGCGATCCCCATGTCTTTCAGGTGCAAGAGCTTGATCCGGCCCTTCAGGTCGAGAATCCACTGTGCAGGATCTCCTCCGCCGTGTTGGATCCAATAAGTGTCGATCTCGCCCAAGAAGTACTCAGGATCGCTGTCTTCGTAGAGGATGGACAGAGCCGTACGCCCGTCGAATTTTTCCAGTTCGAAACTGTGATTGTGATAGCTCCATGTAAAGCCGTGCTCAGCAAGTTTTGCAGCTACCTGCGAGGCCTCCCGGGCAAATTCCGCATAGCCGGCGGCTCCCTTTTCTCTGTATGAGCCGGGCAACCCGCCTATGGCTAAATTGCGGCATCCCAGTATGCGATGCTCTTCCATAACCTCATCCATATTGTCTCGCATTCGTTCATAACCGGTATGCGTGGCACAGACCTCCAGGTTTGCGTCGTCGAGCAACTTACGAAGTTCCTCAGGGTCAATCGGCCCATGCCCGGAGAGCTGAACCGCCTCCCAACCCATCTCGCGAATTTTCTTCAATGAAACCGCCATGTCTTCAGGTGTCTTCATGAACTGCCTGATCGTGTAGAGCTGTGCCGCCAATTTGGTTGCCATGGAGACTCCTCCCTCTTTGCAGGTTCTGTTTTTGTCATGTGGCATCACGCAAGTTATGCTTTAGGGACAGATCACAGATTTCCTGCCTGAGACACGATCAGTGTGAGCGAGATCGTTCGGACCGCCGCAAGACAGCTTTTCGGAGGCGAAACGCCTTCGGTGTCACCTCGAGCCATTCATCCTCAGCCAGGTAGGCAAGGGTTTGTTCCAGGCTGAGGCGTTTTACGGGATTCAACTTGGCGGCAATCTCTGCGGTGCTGGCCCTGATATTGGTCACATGCCTCTTCCTGCATACATTGATGTCCAGATCCTGAGCTCGGGAATGCTCGCCAACGATCATCCCCTCATAGACCTTCTCGCCGGGACTCACGAAAAGAACACCGCGTTCTTGGGCATTCTCCAAGGCATAGGCGGTCACCTCTCCGGTCTCCCAGGCTACCAGGCTACCGGTTTGTCTGCCGGCGATACGTCCTTTGAAGGGCCCGTATCCGTGGAAGGTGTTATACATGATGCCATGCCCGCGAGTGGCGGTCAGCAACTCGGAAGTGAACCCGACAAGACCTCTCGCCGGCACCACGAACTCGAGTCTGGCATTGCCATTGGGAAGTTGTGAGACATCGCTCATCTCCCCTTTGCGTGCCCCGAGAAGCTCTATGACCACCCCCAGATGCTCCTGCGGCACCTCCACGCTCAGATCCTCAAGGGGTTCACAGTTCTTACCGTCTATCTCGCGCATGATCACCTCGGGTTTGGAGACCGAGAACTCATACCCTTCCCGGCGCATATTCTCTATCAAAATAGAGATATGCAACTCTCCGCGACCTGAAACTTGAAACGCATCAGGGCTCTCCGTCTCTTCTACGCGCAGTGCCGGATCAATTCGTGCTTGGCGAAAGAGCCGCTCTCTCAAATGCCTTGACGTCAAGTATCGACCGTCCGTCCCCGCGAAGGGACTGTCGTTGACGCGAAAGATCACTGTCAGCGTTGGTTCGTCAACGCGCAGAGGAGGCAGGAATACCGGATGCTCAACCGAAGTGACGGTATCGCCGATGCGAATGTCATCAATGCCGGTCAAGGCTACGATTTCTCCGACATTCGCCTCCTCAACGGGAACCCGTCTCAGATGTTCAAACGTAAACACATTCGACAGCTTGGTCTGAATTGACTGCTGGCCGGGTCTTCCGACCACGACTGAGTCGGAAGCCAGTAACCGGCCGTTTAACACCCGTCCAATGGCGATTCGTCCCACATAGTCGTCGTAATCCAGCATAGCCACCTGGATCTGAAGCGGCAGATCATCTTGCCCTGACGGGGGCGGCACTGTATCGATCAGGCAGTCAAGAAGAGGCAGAATCTCACCGGTGGCGGATGCTACATCAGCCTGTGCGGTATGCAGATCAGCGTGAGCGACACCTGCCCGGCCGGAACCATATATGACCGGGAAATCCAGCTGATCGTCATCGGCTCCCAAAGCTATGAACAGATCCAATACGGCATCCAGTACACTTTCGGGTCGGGCGTCCGGGCGGTCGATTTTATTGATCATCAACACTATCTGTAAACGCTGCTCCAAAGCATTCCTAAGCACGTAGCGCGTCTGAGGTTGCGGACCTTCGGCGGCATCTACCACTAACAACGCGCCATCCACCATTCCCAACACGCGCTGTACCTCACCCCCGAAGTCTACGTGCCCCGGAGTATCGACGATATTCAGCTTCACCCCACGATAGTAAGTCCCCGTGGTTTTGGCCAGTATGGTTATGCCCCGCTCTCGTTCAAGGGCATTGGAGTCCAGAATGCGGGAGCCTACCGTTTCACCCGCGCGAAACGCCCCGGTTTGCTTGAGAACGGCATCAACCAGGGTGGTCTTTCCGTGATCTACGTGAGCGATGATGGCAATGTTTCTTAGTTCCATGATTAATAGGCTAGCAGCACATGTACCGTCAGTCAAGCAAATCCGTGTGCGCTGTCAGTGATGTCCTGGCGTGAGTGAGAAGCTGAGGTGGATCACAGTGAAGGAGATCCAAAGGTTACTTGGGAAATATGTATTAGGTCGCTTGCCGGGAATCCGGGCTGTCCGGCAACTGATGCTATCAGCCTTGGGATCGGCGAACAGAATGCATGTTTCCTCAGACAACGGTTATATTACGAGAGGCTACCAGCCGACATTTTTTGGAAAGGTGGAATAATCTCTGCTGCCTTCCTATTCAACCCATAAGCCTATAAGAGTTGCCTGCCGGTCTGCAATTCTGATGGTATGTTTAATCTTCCTTGTGACCGTCGTCACGTGTTCAGCAACTCGTCTCGGTCAACGCATCCTGGGTTTCGGAGTCTGGGGCGCCGATGTTTTTGAACTCCAGATGCGTCTGCGAGATATGGGCTACGATGTAGTTGCTGACGGCCGATACGGACCGGCTACGAAGAATGCAGTCATGGCCTTCCAGCGTTCCAAAGGGATAAAGGTTGACGGCCTTGTGGGGACGGAGACCGCGGCTCATATCATCGCCCGTTGGGGGACCCTTAAGCATCACGTAAAACAAGGAGACGCCATCGCGAGCCTGACTCGACAGTATGGGGTCAGTGCTGCGGAGATCAGATTGCTGAACAATCTGTCCGATGATGTTATCCGCATTGGTCAGGTGCTCACCATTCCGGCTCCCCCGCAGTATCGCGTTCAAGAGGGTGACACAATCGAAAGGATCGCGGCTTTAAGCAACAGCAGCCCGGAAGAGCTGGCGGCCCTGAATCAATTGGATGCAATGACCGCGTTGCAGCCCGGGATGGTGCTGCGCTTGCCCAAGCCCAGTTACTGAGCTTGGCATGAAGCTATGTAACCGGGCAGTAGCTTTCTTTTAGCAATCGCCAAGCCAGATCCCCCGCCGAAGCATCACGCAGGAGGCCGTAAAGCTTGTCCGCATGGGTCGTGGGAATCAGAATGCGCAACAATACGTCCGTCCCATACTCTGCCTGGGCTATGCGGATACCGTTTTCGATGAGTATTCGCTCCACCCGGCCCCACAGCGGGTAATCCACATTCAGCTCGTACTCGCCATGAAGCTTATATACAGCCTTGCCCGCCGCGGCAACAACCGCCGCGGCACTCCCGCCGTATGCCCTGACCAAACCTGCGGCTCCCAACAGGGTGCCACCAAAGTAGCGGGTAACGGTGATCAACGTATTGCGCAGGTCCTCGCGTTCGATCACCTCGAGGATTGGGCGCCCGGCCGTTCCACCGGGTTCACCCGCGTCACTAAAGCGGACGACTTCAGCTGACAATCCGCAGCGATAAGCATAGCAAATATGCGAGGCATCAGGATAGCTTTCCTGCACGGAGCGTAGCGCTGAATTCACTTCCTCCACACTCTGCACCGGGAAGGCCTGGGCGATAAAGCGTGACTTTCGAATGATCAGTTCGGTGCTGCATTCTTTGGCCACACTCAGGTACTCGATGGGCCTACCGTCGCGGCCCTCTTTTGGTTTGCACAAATAACTAACCTCCTGCGGTCTTGGGGTCTCTGGCCATTCGTCTACATAGGTATTCTGAGCGCGCACGTTGAACCCTTGGTACGAAACGAATGCTACTAAAGGAAGCAGGGGCGATGCTAGGTTGTCACACACGACCGTCACACTTACCTCTGATGAGAAAAAACGCATAAAGTCCATTCTGGATACGCTTGAAAGAGTCTATCCGGAGGCTGACTGTGAGCTGGAATACGATACCCCTTTTCAGCTGCTTGTGGCCACCATTCTGTCTGCTCAGAGTACGGACAAGCGCGTCAATATGGTAACGGCACGTCTATTTAAGGAGTATGGCACGCCGGAGGCGATGGCTGCCCTTGAGCCAGAAGAGCTTGAGCCCTGGATAAAAGAACTCGGGTTGTACCGCAACAAAGCCCGGCACATCGTGCATTCAGCTCGCATGATTGTAGAAGAACATCACGGGCAAGTGCCCAGTGGCCGCTCGGCGCTGCAGGCGCTGCCGGGTGTAGGACGAAAGACGGCCAATGTTGTTCTCAGTAACGCTTTTTCCATTCCTGCTTTGGCTGTCGATACGCATGTTTTTCGGGTGGCCAGACGTCTTGGCCTGGCGGTAACGAAGTCTCCCGAGCAGACGGAACGAGTTCTTATGCAGATCTTGCCTGAAGAATCGTGGAAGCAGGTGCATCATCGTCTAATCCGTCACGGACGTCAGGTCTGTACCGCTCGCAGTCCGGCATGCTCTGACTGCGAATTGCAGATCTACTGCCCCAGTGCGCAAGCGTGATGTGATATCGAGCAAGATGATGATCGCTGATCAGGCGATCGTCGTCTCCCGCCAAGGCTGTTGAGCACCATGGACGGTGTGAGCCCGCCAAATCACCATGGCGATAATCATGGCACTTACGTGCCGGATGGTCGGCGGCGATTTTTTCGTTCACACACTTGACGTTGTGCGACGACAGTCGTAAGTGTAGCCGTCGGATCGCTGCAGTAAGCTGAATATTTGCCATGATACCGTGATCTTCTCCCCTACAGGGGTTGCGATATCAAAATATGCTCGCTCCCCAACCACGGCACGCTCCTAATGCACGCCCCGGTGTTTAAGCAGCAGAGCCCGCTTTCGCGGGCTCTGTGGAAAAAGCCGAATCTTTACAGAGGACATCAGTCCATATCCCAACTACCGCCCGGCAGCATTGGTCCGCTGCAAGTGGTAGACACCCCGCCACCCAGCGGCCCCCCGTCGAGCTCATTCCAACTACCACCGGGCAACATGGGACCGCTGTTTATGCTTATGCCGCCGTCAAAAGTCCCGTTGCCATCCCAGGCAAAAGCTGCACCGGAGAAAACCAACGTCAATGCCAGGGCTAGAACCATCAACGATCGCTTCATAGTAAAACCCTCCCCTTGAGATTAACGCGCTTTCGCCAGCCCCCCGGTTGCAAACGAAAGCCTTGCCATCATTTGCATTATGGAATATCTGTCAGCTTTTGTAAAGACCTCGCGCGCTGTGCAAGTCCTCAAGGGTTGCAAGAAGATGAGGATCAAAGTGTTCCCGTGTACGGAGTATCTCTTGCATCGAGCGCTCGTGGAATCCATCCCCGTTTTTAATCTCACATTTGACTGCGTTTACATATCTTTCGACTAAGTTCAATATGCGTGATTCCATCGGTATGGCCTGTCCTTGCAGACCTTCCGGGTAGCCTGAACCGTCATAGTTTTCATGATGGTAACGTACGGCGCGCAGCACTTCATCAGGCACTCCAAACATGACCAACATCCGCTCGCTGATCTCAGGGTGACTGTTTCCCGTTTTTTCAGAAGAATCTACATCGCTATCCGTGGTCAATCCCACATCCCGAAGGCGCGCCGCCGTCATAAGCCGGGAAAGACATGTCTCACCTAAGCCTATCGCATCACCTAGCACCCGGGCGTAGTGGATCACAAGCTCAAGGGTGCGCAAAGACTCCGGATATAGGCTTTCCAGAGTATCCATAAGCCCCAGCAGAGTTGTGAGGTGACGCAAGAGCTCTTGATCATGCCATTCAACGACAATGCGTTCCCGCTGTAGATTCCGCCTGCGGATTACGTTGTTCAACTCTTCGGTGGCGAGTGCCCATTCGCGCCACATCTGACTTTGGGCGAAGTAGGTCGTGGCACGCTGAAGGTATCCCAAAGCGGTGCTTCGATCACCTTTCAGGGTAAAGATGGAGCCGAAAAGGCGGCACAATCGAGCTACTTCGGTCCGGTCCATCCAACCCATGTTATTCCACAAAATGTGAAGCGCGGCGCTTCCTTGGTGCAGAGCCTCAGGGACATCGCCCCGCTTGAAGTGCAAACGCCCCAACTCAGAACGCGCGTACGCCCTCAGTGCTACATCATGCACTGAATCCAAAGCGGATAACGCGGCCTCCAAGAGCCGTTCAGCCGTGTCCAAATCGCCCTGCTCCATAGCAATAATCCCCAGATTGTTGAAACACATCCCCACTTCGGTGCGACTGCCCATTTTGGAGAACATATCAAGGGCGCATTCCAGATAACCGCGAGCCTGATTCCATTCCTCATGATTGAGCAGGCTGACACCTGCAACGAGTTTGACCGAAGCGTGCAAATCCAAAGGACCGTCCGAGGGAAAGAGCTTTACGGCTTCAAGAGACAACGGCAGTGCCAGATCTACATCCCCCATGCGCAAATAGCTGAGGGCAAGATTATTCAGCACTCGACTGTATTCAGGTTGCCTGTTGCCCACTTTGGCACAGAAGGTTTCTGCACCTCGAAAGTGATGGAGAGCTTTCGTATAATCACGTAGTTCAAGAAAAAGAGATCCCAAGGCGTTATGGACGCGCACCCCATATCCGGCAGGCGATGAAGGTGATAACATGTCGTGCGCCTTCTCCCAGGCATCACGAGCCGCGAGCATAAGACCGCGACTGAAATAGGTGCACCCAAGAAGAAGGTGCCGTTCAATCTCTGCTACAGACATAGCACACCCCGGCAAACGTGATTTTTGTGCGAATCTTGTCGTTGACAATTCCGAAAGCTCACTGTATAATCCTTGTGTTTGTTGGCAAGGACACTAACTGAATCATGTACCCGGGAGGTGCTGGGGTTGAGCAAATTCAACCGCAGTGAAGATTGGTTTGGGTTTAGGAAAGACCCCTTTGAAGGCTTTCCGGATGACGATAACGACCTGTTCGAGTATACACTGCGACTTCCGCATCCGCCTGACCGGGTAATACAATCCCTCCGTATTGTCGATGGTCAGCTGGTAGCAACCTACCGCTTCGTGTTTAGCGATCCCGACATGTTGTCTATTGACGATTACGACTGACATTTGTACGTCAACGGGATCGTGTTTCTTTTATGATCCTGACCAATGCCTTAGCTTTTTCCGTGATTGTATCAAAACGACCGGCGGAGATCGCTTTCAGGTCTACCAAGGCCCCTCCTACTCCTACTGCCATAGCCCCTGCCTGAATGAATGCTGCGGCGTTCTCCGTGTTGATACCTCCCGTAGGAATCAAGGGGATTTGTGGCAGTGGGCCCCGTATTTGACGCAGGTACGAAGGGCCAAGGACTCCGGCCGGAAAGATTTTCACGGCGGAAGCCCCGGCAGAACACGCTTGGACGATTTCGGTGGGAGTCATGACTCCGGGAATGGCTGTCTTACCATACCTATTGGCCATAGCGATAACCTCTGTATTCAACGCCGGCGAAAAAATGAACTGTGCCCCAGCCAAAATGGCCGCCCGCGCTGTTTCGGGATCCAATACCGTACCTGCCCCGATAAGAGCCTCCTCCCCCAGATCCGCGGTTACCTCTTCAATCATGCGCAAAGCCCCGGGAGCATCAACCGTAACCTCCAGGATGTCGACACCTCCCGCTTTTAGAGCCCGCGCTACCTTAACGACCGTATCTGCCTGCATACCGCGCATCACCGCGATGACACCTGAGTGAGCAATACGTTGAAGATAAGCAGACGATGATCCAGAATGCATATTCTCTCTCCCTGGATTTCAGCTTTTGATCGTTCGTGGAGCTATTCGTTGTCGTGCTGCTTTCTCCTTGAGGCAGTTGATTGCCGGGAAGAAGGAAACGCGCTGGTCCCGCGGAAGACCATCTTACACACTGGGCACGAAGGAGCACGCGCCATGGCTGCAGATACCTGGTATCATCGGGGCCCTGAAATGAGCCAACTCCCCTCCGGAAAGGAACCGCAACTGGGGCAAGCCGTGGGATCATCTAAAGATGAACCTCTGGGAATCTTCCTCTCCATGGAGGCCGCCGATCTCATTGGTAGGCACCTGATGAACGAGCCCGACAGAGAAGCGGGAGGCATACTGGTTGGGTATGTTGCTCAAAGCGATCGTCCTTTCGTTCTTGTCTCCGGTGCCATAGAAGCCCGTTATGCCGAGGTTGTCGGCGGCAGTATAGGGCTCAATGAACGTTCCTGGGAGTACATGCACACTCTGTGGAGCCGTGACTACCCCTCTGCCTTGGTCGTAGGATGTTTTCTCAGCCACCCCAATAGGGGGGTTGGGTTGACCAGCTACGATCGCTTCACCCAACATCGCTTTTTCAATCATCCGTGGCAAGTTGTGTTGGTCGTTGACACCGAACAAAACGTCTCGCAGTTCTACCGTTGGCGAGGAAGAGAGTTGCACCCCGTGGAAGGTTTCGTAATCTGGGACGCACGTAAAGAGCCCTTTGGTTCTTTGTTGGACCTTCAGGGTCCTTTTTATGGTTCCGGATGGCAGCGCCGATCGGAAGACGAGACGCGCAAACGCACACACCTTTTTGCACCGACCAAAGCCTCTCCGGAAAGCAATGAGACTGAAGCACCTGAACCCAAACGCCTCCGCCCTCAGCCTCGACCCTCACCCCCCATCTTTCGTTTTTGGCCTATGATCTTGGCTGTATTGATGGTTTCCCTCTTGCTTTGGCCTCGCTTTCCTTGGAGTCTGACGCGTTTGTGGTTTTCGGGTACTCAGCTCCAGCAGGAGCTTCATGAGTTACAAGAGACGCTCCGACAGGCTCAACAAGAACAAGAATCAGGATTACAGTCAGAATCAGAGTCAGAATCAGATGAGCCCGATGTGGTTAACGACAATGCCTTAAGCTTTCAAATGGATACAACACAGTCGTCACAGTCGTCTTCGGACGCAGTCTCTTCCGGGACGACCTCCCAAATGACCTATCGCGTACGGCCGGGGGACACTCTATGGTCGATCAGTGAGAGACTCATGGGTGACCCTCGGGAGTACCGTCGCTTGGCCGTCATCAATCAGATTGAAGACCCTGCTCTCATACATCCCGGTACTGATCTGACTTTCCCTGATCCTGATTTCTCGCCGCATCACGACGAGGCTAGAACCAGCTTTGATGCTTCAAGCGAGCCGACACGGGTCAGTGGCCAGTAACGCCATAGAGCTCTTCCCAATATCATACGATGGGCGACAAAGCCGACGCGTGGGGTGCGACTGTCTTCGGAGTTGTTGCGGTTGTCGCCCAGTACAAAGACGTGGCCTTTGGGAACCGCGTAAGGACCGAAGTTGCCCAGGACAGAGGATTCCAGGTAGGGCTCGTCCAAAACAATGCCGTTAATATAGACTCGGCCATCACTGATCACAATCGTGTCACCGGGAACTCCTATCACTCTTTTTATATAAAGCTGCCTTTGCTCTCCGGACACCCGAAAAACCACAACTTCACCTCGCCGCGGCGACCGCAGGCGGTAGGTAAGCCTGTCCACCAAAAGCCGTTCTCCTGAGCGAATAGTGGGCATCATCGAGGGCCCGTCGACCGTAAAGGCCTTGAGAGCAAAGGCCATGATGCAGACAGAGAGTAAAAATGCGCCGGCTACCGTATGTGCAAAATCAAGTAGCCGACTGTTGGAGAAACCGCGGAAAGCTCGATAAACAGGCAAGTACCACTGCCTCCCGTCAGAGTTGATCGCTCGCGCGACGGTGCGGATGCGTTTTCAATTCTTTTCAAAAGTGCGGCTCTCCTGCTTTTCTTTTACAGCTGCCAAAGGCAGCGGCTCATGATCTTCCGATAGATCCTGGAATTCTGCCGAAAAGACTCGTAATCCCGTTCGGCAAGAGCTTGATCGATCGCTGCCCTGGTCAAGATGGCTTGAACGGCCAGATCAATTTGTTCCCGAACGATCTCACGCAGCACGGCATCGACGTTGGCCACCGACCTTTCAGGTAAGCTCGGGGATGACTCCAAGACATCCAGGTACCAAGCCGGCATCGATCCGCAGAATGAAAAAGTGACGTAAAGCTCACTTCGAAAGGTGCGTAAAGGCGCTATAGCCTCCATGGGCTCGTTAACACATAAATGACGTTCACGTCGCAGCCGGCGGATAAGCTCGCCGTTGACAATACGCACTTCCTCACGTTGGTGAACTCCCAGTTCGAGTTCGAAGCCCACGCGAGGACTCCCTAACTCCGAAACAAGCATGGTGTTTGGTAAGTACTCCCGGTTCCGCACGAAGGTGATCCGCTTGAGAAGATCCGGCGTGTCTAGTATGAACTGCAGCAAATATTTGCTCATCGGATGCTTCAAAGGAGTGCGAATGAAGTTGCGGATAGCTAACTCTTTTAGCTTCATCTTTCTCACCCCGCTGTTGGTTCATTAGAATATATGGGCCAGGAGGGGTTTACATGCCTGCAGAAGTACCATGGAAAGGTATCTCGAAAGAGTAATCGTCAAGGCGGGAGGTAGTGCATGCGCGTTACGTTCTTGGGAACAGGCACATCGCATGGCATCCCAGTGATAGGTTGTGACTGTTCCGTATGTCGCTCGCCGCTGCCGGAGAATAATAGACTGAGATCAAGCATATGGTTGAATTTCGCCGAGCGGAACGTGGTGATTGATACCGGTCCTGAATTCCGACTGCAAGCCCTGCGCCATGGGGTGCGCCGACTGGATGCCGTGCTTTTTAGCCACGCTCATGCTGATCACATTTTTGGCTTTGATGACATCCGCCGTTTTTGCCAACTACAGGGCGAAGCAATTTCGGTGTACGCCAGTCCGGAGACGCTTGACACGCTACGCTGTGCTTTTGGCTATATATTCGATCTTGATCGCAACGATTGGACCATCCCCCGTGCGGTGCCACATGTAATTGATGGCCCTTTCTCCCTTTTTGGCCAAGACATCGAGCCATTGACGGTGTATCATGGCAAAGCATCGGTCACGGGTTTTCGTATCGGTGACTTCGCCTATGTCACCGATTGCAGCATGATCCCGGATCAGGCGATGGCTTCTCTGCAAAACCTGGAGGTGTTGGTGTTAGGTGCATTGCGATATAAGCCGCATCACACTCACTTCAGCATCGGGGAAGCGATTCAGGCCATCGAGACCCTACAGCCCAGACGCGCCTATCTCACACATCTGTGTCACGAAGTGGACCATGCAGAGCTTCTCGCGTCATTACCCGCCGGTGTTCAGCCTGCTTATGACGGTTTGGTTGTTGATGTATGATTGAGTGGCTTCGAACCGATTCGGACCCGACTGAGGCGTCTTATCAGTGAGCGGGAGCAATGGGCGCGACAACGGATAGAGACCGGGAGGGATCGAAGTGCCTAAGAGCCATACACGTTTAGCTGCACTTCACATACCGCATGCGGATTCGGATGATTTGCATCGCGTCTGCGAGGTGTGCATGAACTTCTCGCCGACGATAGAACCCACTCCTCCCCATGGTATCCTTGTCGACTTTTCCGGCAGTCGTCGTCCCGATCTTTTTTTGCTCCAAAGCGAAGCGGTTGCTGCTTGCCAAAAAAACGTATTTATCAGCATGGCTTCTACAAGGTGGGTAGCCCGCTGCGCCGTCGCATATCTACAGCGGAAGTCTGCGAGCAGTTCTTTGCCAAAGCCTTTGACCATTGCCGACAACGGCGAAAAAGGATTTTTGGCCCCTTTGTCCGTGAGATATCTGGCGCAGGGTGAGATTGCGGATGCCGAAAGGCTGATAGAGCGTCTTTTGGATTTGGGCATCTACACCTTTGATGATCTGGCAAGCGTACCACTCAAAGATCTCACCGCCCAATTTGGCACAGACCGGGGTCCTCTTTTGCACCGTTTGGCGACAGGGGTTGATCCCCGTACAGTTCGCCCCTTATACCCTCCGCGACAGGTGGTTGCTACATTCAGCGCGGCGCCTGACAGTCCCGGTATTTTAAACGCTTACGCGATCGATCAGGTATTGATTCATCTGAGCAATGAACTGGCCGCTGATTTGGCGCAACAAGGAATGGCAGCCCGGCGGATACGGCTTGAAATCACATGTCGGAAAGACGTTTTACACTTTTCTTGTTTTCTGCGGCAGCCTGCGTTTCAACAAGAAACCCTGCTGGAGGCGGCCAGGCGATTGTGGTCTTCGGCATCTGCCATGGATCCCGTATTGGAGCTCAAGCTCTATGGTGAGAATCTCGAGCGTCCGCGAATTGAGCAAGCGGCCATATTTGACGCCCAAACAAGTATCAACAATGAGCTGGCAACTGTGGTGCGCGCCGTGCAAAACAGATTCGGTGTGCGAGCGCTGCAAAAAGCGAACCAACTCCCTCTTTCTCGCCGAGAGTTGGTTCGCTCAATGTGGGAACGCGAAAGACTGTGAACAGCTAATTAGCGACCTACTCCTTTGAGAAAGTAGACCGTGTCCAGGTGAACTCGCTCAGCAACATCCACAATGTCTTTTTTCGTTACACGCTTCAGGCGGACGATCAACTCCTCGGTTGTCTCTTTGACACCCTCCATTGACCCGCTCAGGTGCGTTATCATTTGCGCCAGAGGGTTATCTTGTGTCAGCAGAGCCTGTGCGATAAGCCTACTGCGTGTCGCATTCATCTCATCATCGGAGATGTCCCCTTGGCGGATGGCATCCACCTGCTTCAGCATTATCTCTAACGCTTGATCGTAATTTTTGGGATCAATACCGGCATATGCCAGCACATACCCCTTGTTTGCGTTGTAGCCTGAGCTCGCCTGATAGGCCAGGCTGGCCTTTTCACGCACATTGACAAACAGTTTTGAGTGCACGAAACCACCCAGAACACCGTTCAAAAAGTACATGGCACAGCGTTCAGCGTCCGAATAGGTAATGTCCGTACGGAAGCCGAGCACCAACCATCCCTGCCCCATCACTTCTTCATCAACGACTGTGCGAACCTGTGCTCTTCCGGGAAGGACTACAGTCCTGGGCAGCGCTTTGGGAGCTCTCGTGGGTAAGGAAAAGCCACCTACCACTTTTTTCAGTTCATCGCGCTCCACATCGCCCACTATATAGATATCGATAGGGGCCTCACGAATCTGTCTTGTGTGATTGCGCAGGAGAATCTGTGGTGTTAATTCCCGTACCTGTTCTTCCGTACCGAGTTCATGGAGCCGGAACGGTTCATCGCCGTACATTTCCTCGATACAGCGCAATATGGCCCATCTGGCCTTAACATTGATCAAAGAACGAATCCGTCCCACCTGCAATTGCTTCTCTTGCTCCACGTACTCGCCGGCCAACCCCCCGTTTTCTATGACGGGCGACAGAATCACTTCTCGTAATAGCCGCAAACCCTGACTCAAGATAGGCGTACCTACATAGCGATCACCGGGGAGGTTGAGCAGAAACCAAGAAATCTGGCGATCCCCACGCTTTTGTACGCCCGTTCCCAGATGGGCTCCGTATAACGAGGCAAGTTCTCGCTCTAAAGCCATGGCTGTGGGCCATAGAGTGTTTCCCCGTCGCAGCACCCGGGGGAGAATACCCATCGCGGCCACATTCTCCGGTGAAAGCTCATTGTGGAAAAAGACAGCCGCGCTCGTACGTTTGAAGGTGGGCACAGCGTGCACAAAGAGCCGAACCTCCGGCCCCAGCGATATTTGTTGGAACCCTTGAGTCATGCTCATATCAGTGCCCTCCTTTCAGCGGCTCCACAATGGAAACCACACGATTATCTTCTCCGATGAGCTGCTCCAGACATTTCTGGGCATCCTCAAGACGAACCTCATCAAGCAGCGTTCTCACATCCATAAGATCTAACTCGTTAAAACGATGAGTGATGTAAACACCGGCCAATTGCTCCGGATCATCTAGTAAAGCGGAAAAGGAACCTATTTCTTGGCGACGAACGGTCTCGAAGACTTCGGCCTGCAGACCTTCTTGGCAAGCTCGCCGCAGATTGGCGGTGATTTCCGTCACAAAAGCGTCGACATCTTCTGTTTCGCCGCTGATCCATACATAACCGATACTCCGATACGACGAGTATCCGAAACGAAAATCTTCCGTGACGATGCCTTTTTCGTACAACTGCCAATAACCCGAGTTTACTTTTCCCAAGACCGCGCTCAAAGCGAGATCAGCGGCGATAAGCTGTTTATGATAGTCAGGGCTGTCAGCCGATAAGGTGCCTTTGAATCCCATCATCACGAGAGGTCGGGAGACCTTGAGCTCAATTCTCGTCTCCGGATGGACTACGCTGTCTGGTTCCGCGGGAATAACTCGGCTAATCGGTCCCCGTGGTGTGTAGTCTCTTGCCGCGAGATCCTTTTCCACCATTGAAAGCACCTCGGCAAAATCCAGCTCCCCGACCACAACGAGCATCATGTTACTGGGATGGTAAAATGTATCGTGGCATTTGTAAAGAAGCTCCTTGTTGATACGGGCAATGGAATCGGGCGAGCCAATGGTTCGTATTCTGGCAGGATGCACATGGAACATGGATTCCATGAAGTTGTAGTAGACCATTCGCGAGGGACTGTCGAGTCCCGTTTGAATCTCTTGCCCGATGATCCCTTGCTCTTTGGCGACGCTTTCATCGGTGAAATACGGATTCTGCACGAAGTGGAGCAGCAGACTGAGTCCTTCGTTGAAGCGCTCTACCGTGGTAAAGTGGTACACCGTGTAATACGATCCCGTATAGGCGTTTGTAGTCATACCCATTTGCGAGAAACGCTGTGATACATCGGTGCCATCGGGTTCCTCGAACATCTTATGTTCGAGGAAGTGAGCAATACCGTCAGGGACATTCGTCGGTTGTGACTGTCCGGGTGTTATGAAGGTCGAATCCATGCCACCGTAATTTGTGGCCAGGGCGGCAAATTTCTGTGCAAAGCCGGGTTTAGGAAGCAAGACCACGGTCAGCCCCGAAGGCAACCTGCGCTCCAGTACTTCCTGCCCCATCACCATCCTTTTCACATTCACAAGCAACGTCTCCTCCTATATGTGTTCCGCTAAACCGTATAGTGCCTCTTCTAAAGAGGATTGACCCCAGTGATCTTTTCACGGTGTTTGGCTACAACGGCGTCTATTCCCTTCAAAAATTTCCAGGATCCGGTCATGGCAGCTTACTTGACGCCCCCGAACACCTGTTGTATGATGAGCGCACCAAACACCTGTTCTTATGTGGGGGGTGTCATGCCTTTGAGCAGACTCATCAATCAACGTATCAATGCAACTTCCGACCGTCATGGGGCCCCCTTGCGTTTTTCTTGGCATACCAACTGGCATCGTGTCACGCGCATATATGAAACATGGCGTGATACCGGCAGCTGGTGGGAAGGTGAAGCCGAAAAGGTATTTTACCTGCTACAGACCGATGACGGCGGTACCTACGAAGTATATTTTGACCTCCAAGAAAAATCATGGTACCTTTACAAAATCATTGATTGAGACGGTGTCATCCATGTATGCTCACCTGCATACTCATTCGCCATTCTCATTTCTTGACGGCGCAGCGTCTATGGAGTCATTGCTTACTCGCGCCGCGGAGATCGGATGCCGGGCATTGGCCGTTACTGATCACAATAATCTTTCAGTCACAGTACGCTTCCATAAATTAGCTGCTGAGATAGGCATAAAACCCATTCAAGGATGTGAAATCACTATCGATAACGGTTGTCACCTCACCCTTCTTTGTCAAAACCGTACGGGCTATGCCAATCTCTGCCGCTTGGTTACCCGAGCTCATCTTGACGCACCGCGTGGGTTACCCCAGGTCTCCCGCAGACTTTTGGAAGAGCACAGTGAGGGCCTCATCGCTTTGTCCGGATGTCGTCACGGCGAAGTTGCCGCTTTGATGTTGCAGGGTCAAAACCGGCAGGCGCTGGAGGCGGCTTCTGCTTATGCGTCTGCCTTTCCCGGACGTTTTTATATCGAGGTTCAAGATAATCTTCTCCCTCGCACCCGCTCGCTTAATCGTCATTTGCGTGATCTGGCAGAATATCTTGATTTGCCCATGGTAGCTACCGCCAACGTACACTATGCTTACAAAGAACAATTTCCCGTTCACGACATACTTACGTGCGTGCGTACTTTGACCTGTCTCCAAAGCATACATCCCGCGAGACGGCTCAATGCGGAAAACTATCTCCTCACGTCGGAAGAGATGGCGGATCGTTTTCGCGATTTTCCGCAAGCGTTACGCGGCACGCTTGAGATAGCTGACCTGTGTGAGACGGCCATTCCCTTGGGTGAGCGTCTGTTTCCTTTCTTCAACACACCTGACGGCAGCAGTGCCATTCAGTTCTTGCGGCAACTCACGTTCCAAGGTGCACAAGAGCGTTACGGATCGGTTACGGCGGCCATACGCGAAAGATTGGAACACGAATTACGTATCATCGCCGCTCTTGATGTGGCGGACTACTTTCTCGTCGCCTGGGATGTCGCCCGTTTTGCGCGTGAACGAGGCATCTGCTATGCGGGACGCGGCTCCGCTGCGGATTCGGCCGTTGTATATTGCCTTTATATAACAAATGTTGATGCCATCAGCAGAGGTTTGCTTTTTGAGCGGTTTCTCAGTTTGGAGCGGGCTCAACAGCCGGATATCGATATCGATTTTGATGCCCGTTACCGGGATGATATAGCGCGCTATGTCTACGCCAAATATGGCGAAGATCATGTCGCCTCCGTATGCACATATCATACCTATCATGCTCGTTCGGCTTTGCGGGACTTTGGCAAAGCCATGGGCCTTCCGCTTCAAGAAGTGGAAAAAGTGGCCAAGGCGTTTCCGCATGTCCCTGCAGATGGCATACGCAAAGCATTGATTCGCTATCCCGAGCTGCAAAACAGCGGCCTGTCTTTTGAGCGCTATGAGAAGCTCTTTGACCTTGTTGAACAGGTGGCCGGTTTTCCGCGCCATATCGGTACACACTTGGGCGGCTTGGTGATCAGTAACCGCCCCCTGGTAGAAGTGAGCCCATTGCAGATGGCCGCCAAGGGCATGCGCATCATTCAATTCGACAAAGATGACATAGAAGAACTGGGACTGATGAAACTGGATCTACTGTCACTGCGCACCTTGTCAGCCGTTCAGACTGCTATAAAAGACATTAACACCAAACAGACAGCTACAGGTGAGCCTCTCGTAGAATACGCCACAATCCCACTGGACGATGCTTACACGTATGCAGCCCTCAATCATGGAGAGAGCATTGGTGCTTTTCAACTGGAGAGTCCCGCGCAAAGAGCGTTGCAGAGCCGCTTGGGGGCAGAAAACATAGAAGACATTGTGGCCAGCATTGCTCTGATTCGTCCCGGACCCATACAGGGGAATATGGTCGAGCCTTTTATCGCTTACAGGAACGGCCATTGTGCTGTCAGTTACGTTCATCCTGACTTGGAGCCCATTCTCGCCAAGACCTATGGTGTCGTTCTTTTCCAGGAGCAGGTGATCGAGATTGCGGTCAAGATCGCCGGCTTCAGCCCCGGTGAGGCCGATCAGCTGCGCAAAGCGATGACTCATTTTCGCTCACAAAAAAAGATGGATCAGCTTGGACGGGAGTTCATAGCCAAGGCCACAAAGCGCGGTGTTGACCAAGAGGTGGCCGAAACTCTGTATTCTTACATTGTCAGCTATGCAGGTTATGGTTTTTGCGAAGCTCATGCCGCGGCTTTTTCCGATACAGCCTATAAAACGGCCTATCTGGTAACTCATTACCCGGCTGAGTTTTTTGCAGCCATTCTCAGTCACCAGCCAATGGGCTATTATCCGCCGGCTACGATCGTTGCAGAAGCCAAACGCCGAGGTGTGCGCATTCTGCCTCCGGACGTGAACAGAAGCGGGCTGCGCTTCACCGTAGAGAACGGAGCCATCAGGGTCTCATTGACACAGGTGAAAGGTTCATCACCTGCCATAGCTCGATCAGTGATCTCCTCCAGAGCGGAAAGCCCGTTTCAATCCTTCAGGGACTTTTGCCGACGCGTTCATCTCCCGCGCGATGTCATAAAAAACTTGATTCAGGCGGGAGCATTTGATACGTTGTATGCCAACAGGCGCCAGTTGCTCTGGCAGCTCCAAGAGACTCTGGCCATGTCCGGAGAAAAGGGGCAACCTGCATTGCCTTTCGGATCGGAGCGCGGCGAGATCCGCCAAGAGCTATCTGATTATCCGGCGTTTGAAAAAGCGATACATGAGGTGACTCTGCTCGGGTTCTCTCCCGAAAAGCATCTTATGCAATTTTTCCGTCCGCAACTGGTGCAACGCGGCATAAAAACCTGCGGTGAAATAAGCAGTGGTCACGTGGAAGGTGCGGTTGGGGTAGCGGGCATAGTGATTCGCCCACACCGACCTCCGACCAAGAGCGGACGCACCGTAGTCTTCCTCGGTTTGGAAGACGAGTTCGGCCTTTGCGATATCACCATATTTGAAGATGTCTACAAGCGATATGCACGCGAGATCTTCCATTCTCCGGCGTTGACGGTGTGGGGGCGCATCTCGCGACGTGGGAAAGGGATCAGTGTGATCGCCGACCGTGTTAAACCTCTGCTGATCGGGTGAAGTAACGTCGTACAGGCGTGTCGGCGGCCCGCTTCGGGTGGACCGCCGATATCATCATTGCGTCACATCCAGGGCAGCGATCTAATACACACCTATTTCACGCAAGTATTCAAGGGAGCGCTGGACCCGGCCGTGATGCAAATCCAAAGTCCGCTCCTCGCCCTCGATTCCTTCCAGCTCCAGGCTGAAGGGACCGTAGAATCCGGCCTGATCAAAGACTCGGAAGATGGCGGGAAAGTCAATGCTTCCCTCACCCAAGGCCGGGAAGTACCAGTCCTTATGTCTGCGGCGACTGTCCTTGAGATGGGCATGCACCACGTACTCAACCAATCCCTCAAGTTCGGCTACGATGTCAATGTCTTCGTTGTAGTAATACAGATTGGCGGTGTCAAAATTGATCCGGATATTACTGTGCTTCAGATCGCGCATGGTCTGCAGTCCCCCTGCCGCATCGGGAACCAGGGGCGGATGAGTCTCCAGACAGATGATCATCCCACGAACCAGGGCATACTCGGCCAGCTTCAGAAGGTTATCATAGACCGTGGATGAACGTTCCGGTGCTGAAACCGTATAAAAACGCACTCCGAGTTCTTCGGCGATGTCCATCTGCCGCTTAAGAATCTCAACGCCTTCGTCGGTGCGAAGGTCACCGTGGCCAAAGGCTGAGATAATGCGTATTTCATGCTCTTTCGCCAGATTCTTAAACTCCTCCAACTGTTCAGGTGTAGTGCGTTCGCCGATCATGCTGAGAGGATGTCCTCCCGGCAAAGGCTTCACATCCGGAGCCGGCACTGACCACAATCCGAGTTCCATGTGTTTCAAACCCAGTTTCGCCGCTCCCAGCAAGGTTTCCCTGGCACCAAACCGTCCATAGGAATTGGTGAACACTTCAAAGACGCGCTGCAACATATATCCCCCTATTCTCGCTCTGGACTCATGTCTATTCTTTCGTCAATCCTATCTGGGCTCCTTGTTATTCACGCCAAGCAAAGCGAAGCATCTCACTCAGGGGCAGGAATACTCCGCTGTTTCAGCGAACAGGAGTCACGAATAAAGCCCTATTGTCTAGGAGGCTTGAGTCGTCTATGGTGCTCATGTCGAATAACAGGCGGACACCCTTCGCTTGCCACATTGCTTTTCTCCTCTGTGTGCTTATCATCGCCATTAGTATGCCTTTGCTTGCTGCGACGCGGGCACCGGCTACAAGCAAGGCTATGCCTACCCGAAATGCTCCGAGCATAGCCGCCATATTACATAACGTTGAGAACTGTTTTTCCGAAATCAAGGATCTCACCGGTGTCGTCGACCTTGAGCAGTACAGCACTGATGGTTCGGTCGTTCAAGTTCAGACGACGGTTCAGGCTGTATTACCCAGCTTATTGCGCTTGGACTTCGTAAAGCCGGAGACTTTTGCGGGCACGTTTTACGTCCTCGACCGTAACACAAATCAGATAATGCAGTATTCACCCATCACCGAGCAGGTGATCGTCTCCTCCATAGAGCAGACACTGTCCGAGCGATTTGTGCCTACAACTGTAGAGCAGTTGTTCAGCCTTCCCTCACCTGAAGACTACAACCTTAGCGTGCTTTCCACCGAACAGCATTTGGTCGGTGTCTTGGCCAAGGCCAAGAACGATCCCGCGTCTCCTTACTTCCATTTTTGGATCGACCAAGACACCTGGATAGTCTCGAGAATGCACGTTTTTGAAGCTCAGGGGCAACCCCTTTTCACGATTCGGCTGCGTGATGTCAAGATCAACCGCAGTCTTGTCGAGGCTCAACTGAAGAGACTGCCTGCCGGAGCCGTCACGGTCTATCGTTGAGTGCATAGCTGAGTACATATACGAAGGGAATCCTGCAAGGATGAGCATCAGTCAAACCGTCGTTCGACGCCCAGTGGCGGTAGCCATGGGCGTTGCAGTCATTCTTCTGTTGGGTATTCTGTCGCTCACGCGTCTGGAGTTGGATCTCCTCCCCAATTTGAGCCTGCCTATCGTCGGAGTGATCACCGTATATCCGGGGGCAGCCCCGAGTGCAGTTGAAGGGGATATCACTACCCCGATGGAAGCGGCCGTGGCTACCGTCTCAGGGCTGAAATCGTTGGAAAGCTATAGCATGGAGAATGCATCCGTGATAGTGGCCAATTTTGGCTGGGGCGTGGATTCGATGCAGGCCATCAATGATATCAAGACCCAGCTGGCCACTGTGACCCATCTGTTACCTGCTGATGCCATGGAACCTGTGGTGACCAACGTTGATCCACGTATGCTTCCCGTCATGAAGATTGGCGTCACAGGCCTTGATGATATCACAGCTCTCACCAAAGCGGCTGAGGAGCATCTCATAGGTCGGATCGAGCAAATCCCGGGAGTGGCCAGAGTAGGCCTTGCCGCCGGAGTACGTCCTGAAATCTCCGTGTTTTTTGATACAGAAGCACTGCGAGCGAGCAACACCCCTCCGGCGATGCTCTACGAGCTTCTCAGACAGCAAAACGCTCTTATACCCGCCGGTGTCTTGGAGGACAACAGCGTTCGCTACCATGTAAGAGTCGGCAATCCTCTAAGCAGCGTGGAAGAGATTCGCGATCTGGTTATAGGGGAGAAAAAAACGGCGGGAGTTGAGGCCGTCGGACTCGCCGCCCTTATTCCTCAGATGCTGTTTCTGAAAGACGTGGCCACTGTTGTAGAGGGAACCAGCCCACAGGAGTCCTATGCACGGGTAGACGGTGAGCCGGCTGTCATTTTACAGGTCTACAAACAATCAGGTGCGGGCAGTGTTTCCGTGTCTCGGGCTGTGCGAAGTGCATTGGCAGAGCTCAATCAAGACATGGATCACGAGATTCAGTTGTGGGTAGTGGGCGATCAATCAGAGTTCATCATAGACGCGCTGAACAACGTGAGAGATGCCGCCATAGTAGGCGCCGTGTTGGCGGTGGCGGTGCTCCTTCTGTTTCTGCGCAGTCTGCGCAGCATCCTAGTGGTAGCCATCTCTATTCCCCTGTCTATAGTGGCCGCTCTGATCATGATGTACGCCAGTGATCTCACCCTCAACCTGCTTAGCATGGGAGGACTTGCCCTGGGCATTGGGTCCTTGGTCGACAACTCGATTGTCGTCCTTGAGAGTATAATGCGGCACCGACAACAAGGTCTGAGCGCCCAAAAAGCGGCTGAGATCGGCACCTCCAAGGTTGCTCTGGCTATATCAGCCGGAACCGTGACGACCGTAGTGGTCTTTTTGCCCCTGGCCTTCCTGGAGTCTACCGCGGGCCGATGGTTCCGCGATACGGCCTTGACTGTCACCTTTTCTCTGCTGGCGTCTATGCTGGTGGCCGTTACCGTGGTTCCTGCCGCAGCCGGACGTTTCCTGAGAAAACCGTTGCGCCATACTGCGGACGAAACCTCCTTCGGGTGGATTGAACGGTTGAAAGAAAGGTATCTGCGAAGTCTCAGTCGGCTGCTGAATCGTCCGGTTTGGCTTTGGGCTTTGGCGTTGGTGATGGTCGTCGCCGGTTTGAGCGCTCCCCGCTATATGCCTTTGGAGCTTCTGCCTAGCGTAGACGGAGGGGCGATCAACGCCACTTTAACCATGCCGGCCGGAACGCCGATTCGAGTGACCAACGGTGTTGCCGGGCAAATCGAAAAGACCGTGACTCAAATCGAGGATGTCATCTCTGTGTGGTCTCAGTTGGGCCAAGACAGCGATGATGTCGTCCAGCTTTTCTACGGAACCGGGCCGCATGTGGCCAAGATGCAGTTTCTCTTGCAGCCAAGAATGCAGCGGGAACGATCCATAGGAGACATCGCCGATGAGATAAGGCAAGCGGTCGAGGGAATCGACTTGTTGGGCGGTCATCTGAGTATTAGTACGGAGCGCATGACAGATGCCCTCGGTGAGGCTTTCTCTCCCGGGGTCACCATTCAGGTGAGCGGAAAGGATCTTGATGCTCTCGAAACTCAGGCCGATCGCATAGCTCAGGGCTTGAAAGATGCAGGCGGATTTACCGAGATCACTACATCGGTAGATCAAAGGCAACCCGAGTTGCTTTTTACCGTCGACCGGACAAAAGCACTCCTGGGCAGTATGACTACCAATGTCGTAGGGATAACCCTTCGCGGGGCCTTGAGCGGTCTTGAAGCCACTCGCATACAGCGCAACGGAGAGAGCATCCCGGTTGTTTTGCGAGCAAAGCCGGAAGAAGTCGATGGCATTGAGGCCCTTCTTCAGATGTCTATCCAGGGAGTCTCGGGCACCGGACAAGATCCTGTGCCTGCGGTGCGTTTCGGGCGGGTGGCCACCGCGGAAGAGACCACAGGACCGGTGACAATTCAGCATGTTGATCGTGTGAGAACGGTAACCGTCCACGCTCGTCTGGACGGAATAGACTTGAGTGAAGCAAAACGGAGAGTCTCGGACATCATCGACGGTCTTGAGGTTCCTGCACAGATCGGTGTCCGTCTCGCCGGAGTTCATGATACCATCCAGGAAGCTGTAGATGAGCTCACATGGGTGCTCATGCTGGCCATTCTGTTGGTATACATGGTAATGGCCGCTCAGTTTGAATCGCTCTTGTATCCGTTGATCGTCATGATTGCCGTTCCGCTTGGCCTGGGAGGCGGCCTTGTCTGTCTGTGGATTTCAGGTCAAAGCATTGGTGTCTCCGGGCTGATGGGCTTGATAGTCCTGACGGGTGTTGTGGTGAACAACGGCATCGTTATGGTCGATGCGGCCAACCAGGCGCGGCGCGACGGAGCTGATCTTGATCAGGCCGTTCTCATGGCCGCCGAGCAGAGATTGCGACCGATTCTCATGACCTCCTTGACCACCATCTTTGGCTTGATACCTCTTGCGTTGGGCTACGGAGAAGGGACCGAGTTGCAGAGACCATTGGCCATCGCCTATATGGGAGGAATGGTCTTTTCGACACTGCTTACTCTGTTTCTCGTCCCCTCCGCCTATCGTCTGCTCACGCTTCGTCGGGCTGAGACTCCGAGTCAGGAGACTCTGTGAGCGGTCTGAACGCATTCACGGCACCGTAGAGAATGTCTGCGGGACAGATGTCGACTCTCACCGTGAGGTGTGCACATGGATGTCTTCTTAGCTGTCGATGGCGGCGGTACGAATACGCGTTGCGTGATCGCCAGCGATGCGTCAGATTTTCTGGTCAGCGTCAGCGGTGGCCCCACTGCGATCGCGCACGGTTTGGATGCAGCGCTGACCGCCTTGTTGGCAGTCGTGGAAAAGGCTCTCAACGAGGCGGTCAGTCAACAACAAGGGCATGATACGACTCCTGTTGTTCTGCAGGGGGCCTGTCTTGGCGTCAGTGGCATCAGCACGACTGATGCCGGTCTAAAAGTCCAACAGGCCCTGGTGCGTTTTCTGCAAGAACGCGGACACCCACTTCCGCCGTGGGCCGTCCGCGTTGTGTCTGACAGTGAGATCGCCTTAGTCGGAGCCTTGAGCGGCAGACCCGGGATCGTACTTATCGTAGGAACCGGAGCCACAGCGGTGGGACGAGATCCCCAGGGAGCGTTTTTTCGCGCTGATGGGTGGGGATGGCTACTTGGAGATGCCGGAAGCGGCTATGCCATCGGACGCTCCGCATTGCGCTCCGCTTTTGCCGGTCTTGACGGAAGAAAAGCCGAGACGCGTCTGATCTCGGCCATCCCGGCCCACTTCGGTGTCACGCGTCTTGAAGACATAGTACCCCATGTCTATTTTGAAGCATGGCCTCCGGCGAAGATCGCCACCCTCACTCCGTTGGTGGCCCGGCTCGCTGATGAAGGAGATGCGATAAGTAGGCAAATACTGTCTGAAGCGGGTGTGGCACTGGCTGAGTCCGTGTGTGCCGTGAGACGACGCCTCACGTTCGGACCACATGTGGATGTCAGCTATCAGGGCAGCGTCATCCGAAAGATCCCCTTGATTCGTCAAATCCTACATGACACTCTCCGCCAAGAAGCACCAGGCTCCAGACTGATCGCTCCTGAGCGGGAACCAATAGAGGGCGCTCTGTTACTCGCTCGAGAGGTTATGCCGGCGGGATATCAGGGGTAAACGGCATCGACAACTCTCCCGCCGCGCTGAATTGCCAGGGCGTGGGTCTGCTCAATGTCTCTATGTCAGGGCGTTGCCGCAACTCCTCCCATACAGCGATCGATACAAACATCTGATCCAGTTCCAGAGTGCTCGACACGCGTATGATGCGGGCCGCTTCAGTATCCGGTTGCCAGGCACACCGCAGGCCGACCTCTATGGCCTCGCGATCTGTGGGCATGGAAACAGGCAGACGGGCGCGTTCTAAGAAGGTTGAGGTAACAGTGTTGATGTAGGTGGTCTTTTCATCAATCTTTGCCCGCAGACGCTCCGTAATGACATCTGCCAGTCCAACACCCGTCGCGTTGCCATGAGATGCGGCAGAAAGATCCAGGACCACTACACGGCTGATGCGGGGTGACTCGAAGTCGGCTTCCCCCGCTATGCCGAGACGCCCAATGACATTGGTATCCATCCCGGATCCACTGATGTCTTTTCCCATCTTGTCTACCACTAACAGATCAAGTTGTTCTACGGGTAAGCGAGCCATATGAGCCCGGGCCAGGTTCATAAGCTCTTTTTCGCCTTCGGGAAGGTGGTCCGCATCCAGCGCCCGAATGATCGCCGGCCGGCCAGAAGCGTTTTCGATGATGGCGATACTGGGCAACACATTGACTTGGCTGAGGATCATTTTGGCGGCCTCGGGCACCATTTCTTTGAGTCCTCGAACCCCGTAGGCATGGATCGCCTGGGCTCCGCGAGCTTTGCCAAGACCAATAACCAGCATTTTGATCAGTCCGCTGCCCAAATCCCCTGCAAAATCCGTATGCGGTTTTACTCGATTGACGAGTACTACACCGTCCATTTCCATGGCTTGGCGGGCGAAACAGACAGGCGGTCCGCCGGGAATCGTCCCCAACTCTACGACGTCCATGCTCGCCATGATAGGCGCGCCCATGCTTTGTTCTGTAATGCTCGCCTCAGCCAAGACGGCTGTCTGCCCTTCACTGGTGGCACCACCGTGACTGCCCATGGCGGGAATGATAACGGGATCAGCTCCCACTGTCTTTAGGGCGTCTATGACCCCCTTCACGACATGCGCATAGGAGCCGATACCTCGGGATCCGCAAGCCACGGCAATTCGGTCCCCGGGATTTACCTTGGCGGCAATCCCCGCCTGACGCAGTGCCTCACCGGCAACCGCCTCGGGATTGTCCACATGTGTTGCTGCGTTGTGATGCTGTCCGATCCTCACCATGGGAGGCAGCTGAATCTCACTCATCGTGGGAGCGACATCCTTTCTGAACCCGGTCATTGTGTAGACGGCGACGGCAATCTGCTATCTCTCTTGTAAGCATGTCCAATTGTCTGCCCAGGGCATCCAACACACGCAGGTCCATACTCTCTTGCTCCTGGCACCATGCTCCCAAGAAACTCAGGCATTCAGATAACCACCTTTGAGTCTCCTCGAGAGTTGTCGCACTCCCATGCATCCTCGGTGCAACATCCACCAGTCTTGGCCGGTGGACAACGTGGCAAGCGCAGTAGGGGCACCGTTCCGTCTTACCTTCCTGATATAGGGTTCGAAATGATCCCAGGCACTGCGGACATATGATCATTCTCAACGATACTGCACCTCGGACTCTTGGTCTCGGCAAATATCGACTCTTCTCGGACTCTGGTACAGTGCCAGCATACCATGACGCAACCTCAGCGAAAAGGGCGGACTTCGCATGCCCGCATCTCAGATACCCCATACTATCCTGAGAAGCATCTACAGGTTGAGTCTTGGGAGGCGAGCTGCATGAGGTGGTGGCGTGTTTTCAGGACTCTCGCGCTGCTGCTTCTCATCCCGGTCGTCGCCTGGATCGCAGTGGCTGCAGTACGCGTGATGCAGCTTGATCCTGAGGCTGAATGGGAGGCTGCCACACTCTTCGATCGCAACGGTGAGCCGATCGCCGTACTGGGCACCAAGAAGCAGGCCTTTACCCCTCTGACGGAGATTTCTGCCGAGATGCAACAGGCCATTGTGGCCATTGAGGACAGCCGTTTTTTCCTGCACCCGGGTTTTGACCTCAAGGGGGTGGTTCGCGCTCTGTGGGTGGACCTCAAGACTGGCCGACGTGCTCAAGGAGCCAGCACCATCACTCAGCAGTTGGTCAGAGTGCTGTATCTGTCACCGGAAAAGACGATACAAAGAAAGCTCAGCGAAGTAGTATTGGCCGTATTGCTCGAAATACGCTTCTCGAAGAGTCGCATCTTGGAGATATACCTGAATACGATCTACTTTGGCGAAGGCGCTCATGGCATTGCCGACGCTGCCCTTACTTATTTCGGAAAGCAGCCATCAGAGTTGACCCTTTCTGATGCGGCTCTTCTTGCCGGACTTCCTAAAGCGCCCTCTACACTCAGTCCGTATCGGAATCCTGAGGGGGCACTCTCCCGTCGGAACCTTGTTCTGGATCGGATGGCCGAGCTCGGTTATATTACGCCGCAACAAGCCGCCACAGCCAAGGATGAATCCCTAGATCTGGCCGGACTGCGCGGTGGTTTAGCCCCCTACTTCGTCGATTATGTTGCCTCTCAGCTCATTGAGAGCTACGGTGCTGCGGCGGTTCATCGCGGAGGCCTGCGCGTGCACACCACGCTTGACTTGAAGATGCAAAAAGCGGCGCGGAATGCTTTGGGGCAGACACAAGGAGCTATTGTAGCCATCGACGTGACGGACGGTGCAATTCGTAGCATGGTAGGCGGGCGAGACTACGTGGAGAGCCAGTTTAACCGAGCGACGCAGGCCGTTCGCCAGCCAGGATCAGCCTTTAAACCTTTTGTTTATGCTGTAGCTTTGGAGAGAGGGCTGCCCATGAATCACCTGCTTGTAGATCATCCGGGAGACTTCAATGGCTATCGTCCGGAGAATTTCAAGGGGGAGTATTGGGGTACGGTGACGCTCAAATTCGCGTTGACTCGTTCGCTTAATACCGCCTCGGTACGGCTCTTGCGATACGTCGGCGTTGATGCTGCCATAGAGATGGCACAAAGATTGGGTATCAGCACCCTGCTTCTCCCCGATGATCGGAATCTCGCTTTAGTGTTAGGCGGTTTGACAAAGGGGGTGACGCCTTTGGAAATGACCGCTGCCTACGCTGTTTTCGCCAACGGCGGCTTCTACAACAAACCATATGCCATTGAGAAGGTCTACGATGCCCGAGGTCGTCTCATTTTTCGTCATCGGGCTCATCCGCGGCGAGTACTAAGTGAAGAAGTGGCGTATCTAATGACAAACATGTTGCAGTCGGTAGTAGAGTACGGAACGGGTACGGCGGCTAATATCGGTCGCCCGCAGGCAGGCAAGACCGGCACGACGAATAACACTTTGAGTGCCTGGTTTGCAGGTTACACACCGCAATTGGCAGCGACCGTATATGTCGGCCATGACACTCGCCAACCCCTTAATATGGGTGGGGGCAGTCTTGCCGCTCCCATTTGGGCCAAGTTCGCGATGGATGCTTTAAGCGACGAGCCTGTGCTCGGCTTTCCTGTACCGATGGGTATTCAAACCAACGTTACGGTCGATCCTTTTACCGGCAGGATTGCGGGCGAAAAATGCAACCTGCAAGAGCGCTCTGCCTTTCTCCCAGGTACTTTGCCCACCCAATTCGCCCCTTGCTATTGGAATGCTGCAGCTCAACCCAAACCCTATCGCGTCGGTGCGGGCGATTCGCCCCAGGCCCTCACTCATTGGCCCGGAGGCTTATTCGGTGACGATCCGATGTCATTGCCAACGGGCCTGCTCTACCCGCTGGATTTCATGGAAGCACCCACTCCCCCGCTTCTGCAATTCGAATCCCAGCCTTTGTTGCCAACGGAAGAGGCGAGCAAGAGCGAAGAAGTATCGGCTCCGTTGATTCCCCGTGCCGCGTTGTCACCCGAGCCTCCTACGGTTACACAACCGCGCCCTCGATCGAATGAGCCTCAACCCGCTGTTGACACCCCTGCGTCGGAGTCAGTGATGGATGTTGCCGTTGAGGTATCGGACGGTGTAGTCAATGCGGCCGTTACCGACAACTCTGATCGGGAGACAACTGCTGAGGAGGATCATGACGCCGAAGAAGATGAAGATGATTATAATGATGACAACAATGATAAAGATGAAGTGTTAGAGGAGGCAGAGCTCTGACCTCAAGCTTCAGCCGCTGTCTCGATTCGTAGTCTGGCGCCGGTAAGCTGCCCAATGGGATCGGCAATGAAGTCCTGTAAGATATGACATGCCGCCCCGATCAACTCGGCCTCTTGGCCAAGCTCTGAGGTGCGAAAAACGACCTGTTGATACACTTCTTTCTGTTGATTGATTACATCGCAATTCATGAGAACCGCCAGAAGCTCGGGCAACTGACTCACATTGGATCCGCCTACCACGACCGCTTCCGGATCGTATAGCCCCATAGCGAGGGCTATGGTCACGGCCAGACTCTCCAATGACTCCGGGGATAGAGGAGCGTCCGCCGTGGGTGGGCAGTCCCGTGGGCATTGGAGCTTCGGAAGAAGACCCGACAAGCCGTGTGTCCCCCGATACAGTCGTCGTTCCGTCACCAGAGCCACGGACCAGGGATGATCCACTGAGACGAATGCCATCGACGACAGCTCACGTCCCACCCCATACCACGCCTCAGCCAGAGCGCATGCGCGCACCGGCAGATCAACCTTAACCGGGATCTGCAGATCATCCGACAGACCATGGGTCAGGTTGGCATGTGAGGGCGAAACGATGCAGAATCCTACCAGGGGTTGCCCCTGGATAGCCGCGAAGTCGACCAGGCGCTTAGCCAGTTGTTCACAAGCCCGCGATGCATCGGTGTAGGGTTCATCCACATGCCAACGCACTTGGGCCGTCAAATTGAGCAGAGCCCCTTGGATGCGGCTTTGTCCCACCGAAAGAGCTCCCAGCCAACAGGCATCCGCGTTCAGACGAAGAAGCGTACGTCTGCGCCCGCCTTGTGATGCGACACTGCCTGACTCACGAACAAGCCCATGGTGGATGAGTTCGTTGACGAGATTGGTGATGGTGGAGGAGGTTAAACCCGTTAGGGAAGAGATAGCGATGCGAGATATGGGTTCGAGACGAATAATGGTTTCCAAAACCGTAGACAGATTTCTGGATTTTACATGCGTCAGGTTTTGCCCTTTTCGAATTCCATTCAAGATTGCACCTGCTTCTTCCGCTACTGTCTTCCTCGCGCCATTTTCAAGGGCCCGGGGATCGCCCGGGCCCGATAGTTCCATGGTCATGATGCTGACTTGATCAACGCTTGGAGAACTGAGGTGCCTTACGGGCTTTCTTAAGACCGTATTTGACACGCTCCTTCATCCGCGGATCGCGAGTAAGCAGTCCTGCGTGCTTGAGAGGTTTGCGATATTCCTCATCGACCTCTAGCAAGGCTCGCGCGATGCCGTGTCGTACGGCTCCTGCCTGACCCGCCAGTCCTCCGCCATGCACTCTAACAATGACATCGTAACGACCTTCTACCTCAGCGACCTGCAAGGGGGTGCGTACGACCAATTGCAGAGTGGGACGACCGAAGTAGTCCTCCAACTCCCGACCATTGATCAGGATGCGGCCACTGCCGGGCTTGATTCTGACACGTGCGACCGCTTTCTTGCGGCGTCCGGAAGCAGAATAATGATCAACTACAGGTACCGCCAAAATCTGTTACCTCCCCTCGGCCACCAAAGGTTGCGGTTTTTGTGCTTCATGTGGATGATCGGGTCCGACGTATACTTTCAATTTCTTCAACTGCCGCCGGCCCAGAGAATTGTGCGGAAGCATTCCCCGCACCGCCAGCTCTACCATCTTTTCCGGATGCTTGGCCAGCATACTGGATGCTGGCACCGCCTTCAATCCTCCCGGATGCTGGCTATGTCTATAGTAGAGCTTCTTCTCCAACTTATTTCCGCTGAGTTCCACCTTATCAGCGTTTATGACGATGACATAGTCACCGCAGTCAATATGCGGCGTATATTCCGGCTTATGCTTACCTCGCAACACATTGGCCACTTGAGTAGCCAAGCGACCAAGTCGTTGACCGGCAGCATCGATCACATACCATGTCTTCTCCAGATCAGCTTCCTTCGCCATGAAGGTCCGCTGCTGCATGCGCCATCCTCCCAAAGCTAGGCAGATATCTTGCCTATATGGTACACGTACTTCACGTCAAGCTCGGTGGAGGCGGCCAGCGGGGAGACCGTCATCCTCGTTGCTTGCGCTATAGGAAACCACAGATCATTGTAAAACAATAACCCTAGCTAGTCAAGCCTGTCGACAACTCTCCTTCGATTTGCCCCATATGTCGGTAAGCACGGATGTCAAGACAGCTTCCTGAGCAGTCTAACGGAAGCGGCAACAATAAGATCTCCGGCCTCGGGTGCGGAGCGGCTGCCGCGACACAGAGTAGGCTCATAGCCGCCTTTTTCAATGGCCTCAGCCGTAGGTACGTAGCCGATGTTGCCATTGGCCAACGAGACCACCATCGTTGCCGGAAACGGCGAGTTCTGCTTGATGTCCAGCCCAAGGGCACAGAACTTCTGACCCGGACTTGATGCGATCGCCAATCCACCCAGACGCAAACAGATGATCTCACAGCGCGCCGTCCCATGCTCTTCTATGTACTCCTGCAGCTGCAATCGTTCGCGGGCAAAGACAACCTCGCGAGAGTAATCGTCGGGCGAAGCCGCCTGTACTGTGATTCTGTCTTGTGCCAGTTGCTCTACGTCGGGCTTGCGGAACGGGATGTCGATTATCTCTGAGGCGACCTCCAAGGGTGTATCATCGGCGAAAGGCATATCGGCCAGCAGTTTTAGCGATTCACCGGTCAGCTTGCTTGCAAAGCGTCTGATCACCGGCTCTCCCTTCTGCGGGTGCGCAAAACCCTTATCGCGATTGACTTGCGTGACATCTCCCATGGCTCCGTTCAAAAAGACCAAGGGTGCTCCTGTGACGTGCTGAAGCTGATCGCTCCAGGCACCCGGGTAGTCAGCGGAAAAGGCTCTGCCTCCCCTCAGGGTGCAGTGACAGGTGAAATTGCCTACAAAACCGAGCATATGTCCATCAAGATCACGTGCGGCCAGCAAGATCACTTGTGGATCATCAGGACCGGCACGCCCGATGACCGCCTCGTCGTCAGGATTCGCATGAGTAGCATGAGTGCCGTCTTTCAGCACCCAACGACGATTCCAGGCCAAACCCGATGCCTCTCCTACCGCCCACCCCAACTCACAGGGCACACATCTCGCATGAGCCAGGGCAACGGCGCTTGCGATCTGTTGGATAATATGCTGTCTGTAGTGATCGTTTGAATCCGTGCCCAGTACGTCGTTGGCCGGTCCTCCGGTGTGCGTGTGACTGGCGGCAATGACGATATTGGCACTCGGAACAGCGCACAGAGCTTCCGCTTGTTGACGAGCCTCAAGCACGTCTTCAGTCGACAAAGAGACCGCATCAACACCAACGATAGCCAAAGCTGTGTCCTCGTTACGAATCACTGCAGCACGGGCTCGCAGAGGATCGTTTACACCGGTTGAAGCGATGGGAGAGAAACCACCGGGAATATGAGCACCTACTGGCGGGGTTATGTCGGTAACGGCAAAACCTGCCTCAATCATCAATATCACCTCGCGGGATCGTTGTTGTGTGTGTCTGCGTCATCATAGACGACCTCCAGAAGACACAGCCCCAATCCGGGCACCGTCGGACCTGCCAAGTGACGCTGTCCGCTCATGAGGACTTCCTTAACCCATTTCGGTGGTTGTTTGGACTTCCCTACCTCCAAGAGCGTGCCGACAATAATGCGCATCATATTGTACAGGAAGCCATCAGCACACGCCGTTATGTGGATCATGTCTCCGCAGCGCTCAACTCGCAATTCATACAGGGTGCGGACGGTAGTCTCCACTTCGCTGCCCACCGAACGAAAGGCCGCAAAATCATGCTTTCCTTCGAGCCATGAGGCGGCCTCAGACATAGCTTTGACATCGAGAGTACGATACACTCGATAAGCATAGCGTCGCATAAAGACGCAAGGCACGGGTCCGTTGTCAATCACATATTGATAGCGTTTCTTCGTCGCCCAGTATTGAGAGTGAAAATCAGGATGTACGACGCTGGCATCACGTACTACTATGTCTCGTGCCAATACAGAATTGAGTGCGTGAGGCCAGCGTTCAACGGGGATCGTCCCGGATGTACGTATGTTGATGACTTGGCCCAGAGCGTGCACCCCGGCATCTGTACGCCCGGCGCCGATGACCCGCAAGCGTTCTCCGGTCAGTTTGTGGATTGCGGTCTCCAGTGACCTTTGAACAGTCGGCACATCGGGCCCTTGATCTTGAAAACCGTGATAGGCGGTCCCATCATATGAGAGTGTCATCTTTATGTTGCGCATCAGCATCACCTACTCATAGCAGTGCTGAAGCGACCGTGAGAAACAGAGCCATGGCTAACACTAACAAGTCCTGGCTCCCCAACGCCTGTTGCTTCTCCTCGGTTCGGTGCGCTCCATAACCGCGCATCACCAGAGCCTCGGCCAAAGCATCCGCTCGGCGCCACACACCTGCCAGGAGCGGAATCACTAGAGTAACCAATCTGCGATAGAGACCAATGAACCCCGTCTGCAAGTTAGCGCCCCGGGCGGCTTGGGCCAGTTGTAGCCATGTGGCTTCCGTTCTTACGATAGGTACGAAACGAAAGGCGATCAAGATACCCATACCGAGGCGATCGGGATCAACTCCGGGGATCCGGCGCAGCAAGTGGCGAAGACCCCGTACCAAATGATCGGGCTTCGTAGACAATGTCAGCCAACCTACGCTGCTTATCAGCAAAAGCATCTTGGCCGCCGACCATAGAACCGCATGCAACGTCCCCGTATAATATCTCCAGCTGCCCAGTGTGAAAAGCAGATGCCCCCCGTCTCCCTCGCTGCTAAGCAAGACGGCAAGACAGGCCAGAGGAAGAAAAGGGCGTATGAAGCGGAAGAAGGACCTCACAGACACCCCCATCAGTCCATAGATCAAGATGAGGCCCCCCGCGGCAATAGCCAGGGCTTGCCAATCGCCGACAAGTGTAGCCGCTAGGGTCAGGAGGCCGGCAGCCAGGATCTTAGTCCGCGGATCCAGATCGGCGAGCAGGCAAGACCGGGCATTCTGCATCGCGGTACTTGTGGCGGGTGGCGGGATCCTATCCTCATCACGTAGCACTCGGTGTTCATCAGCCCACTTATCTACGAACTCCTGATCGTGGGTGGCAACACAACAAGATGCTCCGGTGATCCGAAGATAGTGATCGATGCCACTCATGAGTTGCATGGCAGCCCCCCTATGAAGGCCGACAGTAGGCTCATCGAGAAAAAAGCAGGGTGTTCCGGCGGCCAAGACAGACGCCAAAACCACCAACCGCTGCTCACCGCCACTCAGAGAAAAGGGATTGCGGCAGCCCACGGTCTCGGGATCCAGACCGACACAGCGCAAAGCCATAGCAGCCATCTGCCGGGCTTCTGACCGCGGTCTGCCCAGGTTAAGAGGGGCATACATCACTTCATTCCATACTGTATCTGCAAATATCTGTCGCTCCGGATGTTGCAGGGCCATGCTGACTTGACTCTGCAGCCAACGTCTGTCGGCAGCGGTCGCGATCCTCCGCTCTCCGTAGCACAACACACCGCGCTCCGTCGGCAACAGGCCCGCCAAACGAAGAAGAAGAGTGCTCTTGCCAACCCCGGATTTGCCGACAATAGCCATCTTAGATCCAGGCGGAATGACTATCGACAGATCCTGCCCACATGATTCTCCATCCTGCGATGATCCGGAAAGCTCCAGACGCAACTGAGAAGGGGCGCATCCAGGTTGGCAGCCACTTGATGCTTCAGGCCAGGGACTTGGGCGATCGCACAGCACCTCAGTAACTGTGGGTGCAGATAAAACATCCTTCGGGTCTCCCTGAGCGATGATTCGACCTTTTCGAACAGCTACGCTATGAGTGGCTAAGCCAGCTTCGCTGAGGTTGTGAGTGATGTAGATGACCGCAAGATCATAGGTAGCCATGACCTCCCGAAGTGTCTTGAGAAACAGCTGACGACACTCGTCATCCAGCATACTGGTGGGCTCATCCAGAACCAGCAATGAAGGTCGCATGGCCAACAGCCCGGCCAGTACCACCCTTTGACACTCCCCCCCCGATAGACAAAGCGGGTCGCGCTCCATATACGTGGCGTCCAAACCGACTGCTTCCAGGCTTTCCGTCACACGGACCTCCAGCTCCACTCCGCTCAGGCCATGATTGGCGGGACCAAAGGCAACATCTTCGCCCACCGTTGAGGCTACGATAGAGTTGGTAGCATCTTGAGACATCCAACCCAAGCAAAGGCCCTCTTGTCGGTAGATCTCTCCCTCAACCGGTGCCAGCAGTCCGGCAACTAGGCGACCCAAGGTCGACTTGCCGCTACCAGAGGGCCCAACTACGCTGACCCACTCTCCGCGTTTGACTTCTAAGCTCACGTCGGACAACGCCGGCTGTGGCGAATCCGGATAGCCGAAGGATACGTTTTGCAGGCGTACAAGCAAACTCGATCATCCGCCCTTAGCGAATATTCTCCGCACAAAAACGGAAAAGGAGCGCGTAGAACCCCGCGCCCCTGCCCAGTTAAGCGGCGGCAAATACTACACCAATTCGACCAGGGCGATAGGTGCAGCGTCACCACGACGGACTCCAAGCTTAAGCACACGGGTGTATCCCCCGTTGCGTTCGGTGTACCTTGGGGCCACCTCGTCAAACAACTTCTGAACTGCTTCAGGCTTAGTCAAGAAAGCGGCTGCCTGTCGTCGAGCATGTAGATCGCCGCGTTTTCCCAAGGTAATCATCTTATCTACCAAAGGTTTGACCGCCTTGGCTTTACTCTCGGTGGTCTGTATTCTTCCGTTCATTACCACCGCAGTTACCAGGCTGCGGAAAAGGGCACGCCTGTGGGCCTGGGTCCGGCCCAGCTTGTGCTGCCTCATACAAGAAACCTCCCAGCAAACCGTAGTCACATAAGGCCTCACGGCGAACCATCTTCCTGCCGAGCCTTTTTCGAAAAGCTTAGTCGTCCGACTCCCGCAAGGACAGGTTCAGGGCCGCGAGTTTCTCTTTGACTTCTTGTAACGACTTCTTGCCTAGATTCCGTACCTTCATCATATCTTCTTCGGTACGGCGTGTAAGCTCTTCCACGGTGTTGATTCCCGCTCGCTTCAGGCAGTTGTAGGAACGAACGGAGAGGTCGAGTTCTTCGATGGTCATCTCCATCAAACGATCCTTCTCTTCCTCTTCCTTTTCGACCATGATCTCCAGATCGCTGGCGCTCTCGGTCAAATCCATGAACAAGCGTAGGTGCTCGATCACGATTTTGGCTGAAAGACTGACTGCTTCATTCGGAGCGATACTCCCATCCGTCCATACTTCAAGAATAAGACGGTCGAAGTCTGTGCGTTGTCCGACGCGAGTACTCTCCACTTGGTAGCTCACTTTGGTGACCGGACTGAAAATCGAGTCAACGGGGATCACACCGATGGCGTGATTCTCACCTTTGTTACTCTCCGCCGAGACATAGCCTCTGCCGCGTTCCAGAGTCATTTCGAGTTCGAGGCGGCCACCGCGATCCAAAGTAGCGATGTGAAGATCGGGATTCAAAATCTCTACCTGGCTGGGAACTTCAATATCAGCCGCACGGACTTCGCCCTCTTGCGTGGCCACGATACGCGCCGTAACGGGCTCGTCACTGTGCAGTTTCAAAAGTAAGTTCTTCAGGTTCAAAATGATCTCCGTGGTATCCTCGACAACCCCGGGGATAGTCGAGAACTCATGGAGAACACCGTCGATCCGTACGGAAGTTACCGCGGCCCCGGGAAGCGAGGAAAGCAGAACGCGCCGCAATGAATTGCCAAGCGTGTTTCCGAAACCTCGCTCCAGAGGTTCCACAACGAATCTGCCGTAATTTCCGTCGAGCTCCGTTGTCTCTATTCTCGGCTTCTCAATCTCAAGCATCGCCTAAGACCCCCTTCAAACGTCCATCTGATGACGCCGAGTCCAGCGGCGCCAACCGTCCCTGGCTGGCCTAGTGTTTGAGTGGCTGCCGAGACACTAACGAGAGTAGTGCTCTACAATCAGGTGTTCCTGAACGGCCAGATCCATCTGTTCACGCGTCGGAACGGCCAGTACCTTACCGGTCTGTTGTTCCCAGTCAACTTCCAGCCATTCCGGAAGGCCCCTTGATGAAGCGGCTTCGATACTGCTCTTGACGAGAGGGATATTCCGGCTGCCTTCCTTGACAGCTACGATATCTCCCGCACGGACTTCATAGGACGGGATGTCCACTTTACGTCCGTTGACTCGAATGTGCCCGTGCAAGACGAGTTGACGAGCGGCCGGACGTGACGGAGAAAAGCCCATGCGGTAAACAATGTTGTCCAGCCGGCATTCGAGGATCTGCAACAGGTTTTCGCCTGTGACGCCTTGCCGTCGATTGGCCACATCAAAGTAGCGCTCAAACTGTCTCTCAAGAACTCCATACATACGGCGCAGTTTCTGCTTCTCGCGCAGATGGATTCCGTACTCAGTCACCTTTCTGCGCCCTTGCCCATGCTGCCCCGGTGGATACGTACGTCTGTCAACCGGGCACTTGTTGGTGTAGCACTTCTCACCTTTTAGGAAGAGCTTTTCGCCCTCCCGTCTGCAGAGCCGACACACAGCATCTTTATATCGTGCCATATTCCTTTTGTCACACCTCCTGCATAAATCCGCTGTCAGTTACACGCGACGCCGCTTTGGAGGACGGCAACCGTTGTGGGGGATGGGGGTGACATCTTTGATCAGGCTAACCTCTAGGCCCGCTGCTTGAAGCGAACGAATAGCTGTCTCGCGCCCTGCACCCGGTCCCTTCACATAGACCTCAACTTCACGCATGCCGTGATCCATAGCCGCCCGGGCGGCCGCTTCGGCTGCCATGCCCGCGGCAAAAGGCGTGCTCTTGCGCGAACCCTTAAAACCCTGGGTTCCTGAAGTAGCCCAAGAGATGACAGCGCCTTGCCTGTCCGTGATAGTAACCGTTGTGTTGTTAAAGGTCGATTTAATGTGAGCAATGCCCACCGGAATGTTCTTGCGTTCACGCCTTCTGGGCCTAGCGCCACGTCTTGGTCTGGCCAATTATCTTCCCTCCTAACTGCTTCTGCGCTTTCCGCCTACACTACGTGAAGGTCCTTTACGCGTCCGCGCGTTCGTCCGCGTTCTCTGACCCCGACTAGGCAAACCGCGTCTGTGTCTTAGTCCTCTGTAGCTGCCGATGTCGATCAGGCGTTTAACGTCCATCTGAACCCTGCGCCGCAGATCCCCTTCGACAACGTAGTCGTGGTCTATTACTTCGCGCAGGCGTGCAGTCTCATCTTCTGTAAGGTCGCGTACTCTGGTTTCCGGGTTGATTCCGGTCTTTTCAAGGATTTCCTTGGACCGACTGAGCCCAATGCCGTAAATGTATGTCAGAGCGACCTCGACTCTCTTATCGCGCGGTAGGTCTACCCCCGCAATACGTGCCACGCATTTCCACCCCCGCTATTAGCCTTGCACCTGCTTGTGTTTCGGATTCTCGCAAATCACTCGGACTTTACCTTTGCGACGTATGACTGTGCACTTGTCGCAGATCGGTTTCACGGAAGCTCGAACCTTCACAACCGACGCCTCCTTATATGGATACCAGCAACTGCGGTAGTCGTCATCTATCTTTTACGGTAGGTGATACGACCGCGGCTCAAATCGTAGGGCGACAACTCAACAGTCACTGTGTCTCCGGGCAAAATACGAATGAAATTCATCCGCATTTTACCTGAAATATGAGCCAGGACTTCGTGACCGTTATCCAACTCCACGCGAAACATAGCATTTGGCAACGCTTCGGCCACTGTGCCCTCCATTTCAATGACATCCTGTTTCGCCAACGTCGAACACCCCCTTAGGATTACGCTAGATGTCTTACGCGCACACTCAAACATTTTATCACATATGAGTGTAGCCCGCTACAACAGATCCATCACCGTTAGAATCTCAGGTTCGCCTTCAGTCACCGCCACAGTGTGTTCGAAATGCGCTGACAACCGCGAATCACAAGTGACGACGGTCCATCCGTCATCGAGCACTGTCACATCCGGTGCACCTGCATTGACCATAGGCTCAATCGCCAGGCACATCCCCGCTCGAAGGCGTGGACCTCGCCCGGGCGGACCGAAGTTTGGAATCTGAGGTGCCTCATGCATTGCCATGCCGATTCCATGGCCTACGAAGTCCCTGACCACGGAAAAACCCGAACTTTCAACGTGCGTCTGCACCGCATGTGAGATATCCGATAGGCGATTTCCCACTCGCGCTTGAGCAATGCCGCGGTACAGAGCTTCCTTTGTGACATCCAGCAATCGCTGAGCCTCTGCACTGATCTCGCCTACTCCGTAAGTCACAGCCGCGTCGCCATGGAATCCGTCGACAATTGCACCGATATCTATACCGATGATATCCCCATCCTGCAGAACCTGCTCGCTGGGTATACCATGTACCACTACTTCATTTACCGATGTGCAAATGCTCGCCGGGAAGCCCTGGTACCCCTTGAATGAAGGAACGACTCCCTCTTTCATGAAGAAGCTGTACACCGCTTCGTCAAGCTCGGAGGTCCGGACGCCAGGTTTGATCAGTTCAGCCAGGAGTTGATGGGCCCTGGCCACGGCACGGCCTGCGCGCCTCATCCGCTCTAGCTCATCGCCAGACTTAATGAATATCATTTGTCCACCTCATGCGTAATCGCATCGCAGGGCTTGGACGTCTTGATGATTCCCATCCTCGCCAGTCGCTGGCATATCTGCATAAACACCCGATCTATCGGCTGGAGACCGTTGACCGGAACCAAACGTCCCTGCTCCCTATAGTAATCGACTACAGGTTGTGTCTGTACCATGTACACCTCGAGACGATGCCGTGCGATCTCCGGAGTGTCATCCGGACGTTGTATCAGGGGCCCTCCACACTCCTTGCAGACCTCAGATCCCGGATCACCGGTGCTTCCGCATTGACTACATACTTTACGGTTCGCGATCCTGCGAATAGCCTCCGCCTCAGAAATCTGGATGTTGATGGCCGCGTCGATCGCCATGTGCATCGAGGCCAAAGCGGCATCAAGGTCTTCCGCTTGAGGCACCGTACGGGGAAAGCCGTCCAATATAAATCCATGACGACAATCCTCTTGGCTCAATCTCTCCTTGACGATTTCTGCGGCCACACCGTCAGGAACTAGCTCCCCTCTGTCAATGTACCATCTAGCCCTTCGGCCCAGGTCATTGTTCAGCTGCATGGCGGCCCGAAACATACTTCCCGTCGATATGTGTGGGATGGAGAATGTCTGGGCCAAGAGCCTTCCATGGGTCCCCTTACCTGCCGCCGGCAGACCCAACATTACCAAACGCATGCCAATGCTCCCCCGTCTTATTTCATGAAGCCTTCGTAGTGCCGCAACAACAAGTGCGCTTCTATCTGCTTCATTGTGTCGAGGGCCACGCCAACCACGATCAGCATGCCTGTGCCCCCGAAGAACATGAACTGGGACGGCATGCGCGTGATAGCAGACATTATGGTCGGCAACACGGCGATTACCGCCAAGAACAGAGCACCGAACAGCGTGATCCGGGTCAACACCCGATCAAGGTACTCCGCGGTAGGTCGTCCCGGCCGCAAGCCTGGGATAAACCCGCCATTCTTTCTCATGTTTCCCGCTATCTCTACAGGGTTGAACGTCACTGCCGTGTAGAAATAGGTGAAGAAGACCACCAGAGCTACATAGACCAGATTATAGCCTATGGTACCGTAGCCCAAGAACCGTGAGATGGCCCCCAAGGCCGGCGCGAACTGAGCCAGCGTCAGAGGAAATGTCAAAACGGAGTTGGCAAAGATCACAGGTATTACACCGGCCTGGTTGATCCGCAGAGGGATATGCGTAGACTGACCGCCATACATCCTACGCCCGACAACCTTCTTGGCGTATTGTACGGGAATTCTCCGCTGCCCCTCTTGAACGATCACGACACCGGCGATCACCACGACAGTCAACACGAGAAACAGAATGAAACTCAATGGGTTGATTCCGCCCCTACCGACACTCTGTGCGGCCTGCACAAATCCTTGAGGTAGACGAGCGATGATCCCGGTGAAAATGATCAGTGAGACTCCGTTACCCAGTCCTTTCTGAGAGATCTTCTCACCCAGCCACATGAGGAAGACCGTGCCTGCCGTTAGCGTAACCACGATCAGTGACATGGTGAAGAAGTTCGGATTGGCGACCACACCCATGTTGCGGGCCAGTGCCGTAATACTGATGGCTTGAATGAGCCCCAAAACCACCGTTCCGTAACGCGTGTACTGCTGTAACCGCTTGCGCCCCTCTACACCTTCTTTGGCCATCTCTTCTAGTTGCGGAATGACAACCTGGAGCAGCTGGACAATGATCGAAGCTGTAATGTAGGGGTTAACCCCCATGGCAAAGATGGTAAAACGTCCCAGTGCTCCGCCGGAGAATAGGTCAAGGAAACCGAAAATGTTTCCCTGACCTACACCCAGACTCTCGGCCAATGCACTGGCATCCACCCCCGGCACCGGGACGTGCGACCCCAATCGAAAGACCGCAAGCAGCGCCGCCGTATATAGGATCTTGGCGCGTAGATCGCCGATCCTTAGTGCATTGCGGAGGGCCTTCAGCACTTAGATCACCTCTATCGTGCCGCCAGCCGCCGCGATCTTTTCGGCCGCCGACTTACTGAATGCATGAGCTTTTACCGTAAGCGCGCTGTCGATCTCACCGTCTCCTAAGACCTTTACGCCGCTCCCGAGACTCTTGATCAGTCTCGTCTCTACGAGCAGTTCAGGCGTCACTACAGTACCCGGCTCAAAACCGGCCAACTGCCCTACATTCACGAGAGCGAATTCCTTACTGAACGGATAGTTGCTGAAGCCGCGCTTAGGCAGTCGCTGCTGCAACGGACGTTGTCCGCCTTCAAAACCGCGCCCTTTGGTACCTCCGGAACGTGAGCCCTGTCCCTTTTGGCCACGTCCGCTGGTCTTTCCGTGGCCGGATCCTATGCCGCGCCCCACACGCGTCCGGCTCTTCTTTGCCCCGGGATTTGGCCCAATCTCGTGCAATCTCACGTTGCACACCCCCTGATTCTAAAAGAGCACCGCGCATCCCCCGGATCAAGGGGGTCCTCGCGATGTTTGCTATGACTCTTCAACCTCAACCAGATGACGCACTTTGAAAATCATACCGCGTACGCTCGGGTTGTCTTCCTTCTCGATTGTGGAATACAGTTTACGAAAGCCCAGGGCTTTCAAAGTATCCTTCTGGTCTTGCGGACAACCAATGCCGCTTCTTTTCCACGTGATCCTCAACTTCCCGGACACAACTGAAACCCCCTTACACCGCTGCGCCGCTAGCCAATGATCTCCTGTACCGCCTTTCCGCGGGTACCGGCGATCTCTTCAGGCGTTCGCAGTTCAGTCAAAGCCTTCATGGTCGCTCGTACTACGTTGAGCGGATTGCTGCTGCCAAGCGACTTGGTTAGGACATCACGCACGCCTGCAGCTTCCACTACGGCACGAACGGCACCGCCGGCGATTACTCCTGTTCCCTCTGAGGCAGGCCGCAGGAGGACCCTTGCCCCACCGTATCGTGTGGTGATGGGGTGAGGAATCGTATGGCCGGCCAAAGGCACCGCGATCATGCTCTTCTTTGCGTCGTCAACGGCCTTGCGTATGGCATCAGAAATCTCCTTGGCCTTACCGGTACCCGCACCGACATGGCCACGCCCGTCTCCGACCACTACGACGGCAGCGAAACTGCGTGTGCGGCCCCCCTTAGCGGTCTTAGATACGGGGTTGATGCTGACTACCTTCTCTTCGAGTTCTCCAAGCGTATCGGCATCTACGCGCCGCGAACTCAATGACACCTTCTCACGCCCCTTTGCTAACTCCATACGACTCTAAAACTCTAATCCTTCACTGCGCGCTCCCTCGGCCAGAGCGGCGACGCGACCGTGATACGCGTTGCCCCCGCGATCGAAGACAACCCGTCTGATGCCTTGTTCCAGGGCGCGCCGAGCTATGACTTCGCCAACCGTACGAGCAGCTTGGCGATCTTTGGTGCTCTTCAGATCCTTACTCACTTCATCTTCCAAGGTCGATGCCGCTACTAGGGTATGGCCCTTGCTGTCATCGATTATCTGCGCGTGGATATGATGAAGGCTTCGATACACCGCCAGTCTCGGCTTCTCGGCTGTACCGGCGATGCGCTTGCGCAGACGCTTCTGTCTTTTAATCCGTTGTGCTTTGCGATCTATCTCCGCCATCGTTCCTTCACTCCCGACCGAGCTAGTTATCGCTCACCCTGCCAGCCTTACCGGCTTTTCTTCTAATTCGCTCGTTGGCATATCGAATTCCCTTGCCAAGATAGGGCTCAGGAGGACGTACGAAGCGAATATCTGCAGCCACAGCTCCAACAGCCTCTTTGTCAATGCCACGAACACTGATCCGGGTCGGTGCCGGCACGTCAATCTCTACACCGTCACGCGGTTCGATCTCCACCGGATGCGAATAGCCGACCTGAAGCACGAGCTTGGTGCCTTGCTTGCTGGCCCGATAACCTACTCCGCTGATTTCGAGATCCTTTACGAAGCCGTTGGTCACGCCCTCAATCATGTTGCTGATCAATGTACGTGTCAGACCGTGCAAGGCGCGATGCCTTTTCTCATCTGAGGGGCGGCTTACAATGATCTCACCGTCGACGAGCTCTATCTTCATCTCGGGATGTAGCTCTCTGTTCAGCTGACCTTTGGGTCCTTTTACCTGCACCCGATTGCCTTTGATATCTATCTCAACCCCGGCAGGAACGGGGATCGGCTTCTTCCCGATTCTCGACACGACGATCCTCCCTTTCTGGGCAAGGTTACCAGACGTAACAAATAACCTCGCCGCCCACACCGGCCTTCCGTGCAGTTCGATCAGTCATAACTCCCTGGGATGTCGACAGCACTGCGCAGCCAAGGCCTCCCAGCACTCGGGGAATCTCCTCATGTCTGGCATACACCCGCAGACCAGGCTTACTGATACGCTTGATACCGGAAATGGCCTTCTGCTTATTGGGGCCGTACTTCAGAAACACTCGAATCATGCTACGCCCATCTTCATCCACGATCTTGCAATCCCGGATATAGCCCTCTTCTTTGAGGACTCTGGCAAGCTCCTGCTTCAAGCGGGAAGCCGGAATGTCAACCTGATCGTGGTTGGCAGAGCTGGCGTTGCGTATACGCGTCAGCATGTCGGCGATTGGATCAGTCATCACCATCTACATCGCTCCCCCCTTCGAACGCACCTACCAACTAGCCTTCGTTACTCCTGGGATCTGGCCCTGATGGGCTAGCTCCCTAAAGCAAATACGGCACATCTGAAAATCTCGAATAAAGCCCCGCGGACGACCACAAATGCGGCAACGATTTGTATGGCGAACCGCGTACTTAAGCGATCCCTTTTTTCTGACGATCTTCGATTTCTTGGCCACGCTAAGCCTCCTTTGAACTACGCGCTACGGAAAGGCATACCCAACGCCCGAAGCAGCTCATAGCCTTCCTCATCCGTCTTGGCCGTTGTCACAATAACAATATCCATGCCCCTGATCTTATCGATCTTGTCATAGTCGATTTCAGGGAAGACAAGCTGTTCCCGTAGCCCCAGAGAGTAGTTCCCTCGACCGTCAAAGCTCCTCGGCGAAAGGCCGCGAAAATCCCTGATCCTCGGCAGGGTGACATTAATAAGTTTGTCGAGGAAATCATACATCCGTTTTCCGCGCAGCGTAACTTTGGCGCCGATCCTCATGCCGGTGCGAATTTTGAAGGCCGCCACCGACTTCTTAGCCTTAGTGACGACAGGCCTTTGACCTGTTATCGCCATCAGATCCGCGACCGCCCCGTCGAGAGCCTTGGGCTCTGCCACCGCGTCTCCCACACCCATGTTGATGACTACCTTGCTTAGCGTGGGGACCTCGTTCACGTTCTCATAGCCAAAGTGCTCCTTGAGAGCAGGCTTCACTTCATTTTCCAGTTTCTCTTTTAGGCGAGCCAACCGTTGCCCCCCTTTCCCGGTTAGTCAATGTCTTTGCCACAGCGCTTGCATACACGCGTTACGCTACCATCTGTCCCTCGTGACCGGCCGACTCGTGTCGCCTCATTGCAGTTGGGACATACGAGCATCACATTCGATATATGCACGGGTCCGGGGCGACTGACAATTCCCCCCTCGGGGTTAGCCTGTGAGGGACGTGTATGACGCTTTACGATGTTAATCCCCTCAACTACAACTCGTTGCGACGCACGGTCGACACTCAATACAGCCCCTGTCTTGCCGGCGTCTTCGCCGCTGACCACTTTCACGGTGTCGCCCTTGCGTACGTGCGCCTTTAACACCAACGGTACTCCTCCTTAACAAAACGGCGTCGGCTTCTCAAAGGACTTCCGGTGCGAGACTCACTATGCGCATGAAGTCCCGTTCACGCAACTCGCGAGCCACCGGGCCGAAAATACGAGTTCCTCTCGGCGCGTTCTGTTCGTTGATGACGACGGCCGCGTTTTCGTCAAAGCGAATATAGGAGCCATCCCGTCTGCCGGTGATCGCCTTGGTCCGTACAATAACGGCTCTGACGATCTCGCCCTTCTTGACCACGCCCCCGGGCGTTGCCTCCTTGACGGAAGCGACGATCACATCGCCTACTCGGGCATAGCGACGACGGGACCCGCCCAGTACTCTGATGCACAACAGTTCTTTCGCACCGGTATTGTCAGCTACTTTGACCCGCGATTCTTGCTGTATCATCTTGTTCGCCCCCTTGGTTCCGACGACTGGCTAGCGGGCTTTCTCCAAAACCTGGACGATGCGCCACCGCTTATCTTTCGATAGAGGGCGAGTTTCCATGACTCGTACCCGATCGCCAGTATTTGTTATATTCCCCTCGTCATGTGCCTTGAGTTTGACCGTTTGTCGCATCGTCTTCCGGTAGAGCGGGTGTTGAACCAGGCGCTCCACGGCGACGACGCGCGTCTTGTCCATTTTGTCAGACACTACAACCCCGACGCGAGTCTTACGCTGTTTGCGAACTGAAGTGTCGCTCATAAGGCCCCTCCTTCTACCCCCGCCCAACGCCGAGCTGTCGCTCGCGCATGACCGTCTTTATCCGGGCAATGTCCCTGCGTACCAGCCGAAACCGCGCCGGATTGTCCAGCTGACCCGTGACCGCTTGAAAGCGCAAGTTAAACAACTCTTCCTTCAGATCGGCCAGGCGCCCATCCAGTTCAGATTCCGTGAGTTCTCTCAGTTCCTCAGCTTTCAATGTCCGTCACCACCCGCGGCTTCTTCGGCTGCGACCATTTCCCGTTTGACAATCTTCGTCTTGATGGGGAGTTTATGCGCAGCAAGACGAAGCGCCTCTCTGGATAACTCCTCGTCAACTCCGCCAATTTCAAACATCACCCGACCGGGCTTCACTACGGCAACCCAGTACTCAGGTGCTCCTTTCCCGCTTCCCATGCGGGTCTCAGCGGGCTTTGCCGTCACGGGCTTGTCCGGGAAAATCTTCACCCAGACCCTGCCGCCACGTCTGATGTGACGGGTCATGGCAACACGGGCTGCCTCAATCTGGGTATTCGTAATCCATCCGGGTTCGAGCGCTTGCAGGCCGAACTCACCAAGGGTAACGCTCGAACCGCGCTCGGCCCTGCCCTTCATGCGACCGCGCTGAACCTTGCGGCGCCTGACCCTTTTGGGCATGAGCATGGCTATTCCCCTCCCTGCGCGGTCCTCGCCTCAGTACTCTTCTGCGGCAGGACCTCGCCCTTGTATATCCAGACCTTTACGCCGATACGACCATAGGTAGTGCGAGCTTCCGAGAAACCATAGTCAATGTCGCCACGCAGCGTGTGTAAAGGCACAGATCCCTCATTGGTCCACTCGGTACGGGCGATTTCAGCTCCGCCCAAGCGACCGGACACTTGAATCCTGATTCCTTTGGCGCCCATACGCATGGCACGCTGCTGAGCTTGACGCATGGCCCGGCGGAACGAAATGCGTCGTTCTAACTGGAAAGCCACATTCTCAGCCACAAGCTGGGCATCCAGCTCCGCCTGCTTGATCTCAACAATGTTAATCTGGACCTGTCTGTCGGTCATGCGCTCCAACTCGGCCCGAAGCTTTTCAACCTCGGCGCCGCCGCGACCGATTACCATGCCAGGTCGTGCGGTGTGAATTGTTATTCGGGTGCGGTTGGCAGCCCGCTCTATCTCTGTTCGAGAAACGCCTGCCGTAAAGAAGCGTTCCTTGATCATCCGTCGGATCATCAAGTCTTCGTGCAGGAGGTCGCTGAACTCCTTACGACCAGCGTACCATTTGCCCTCCCAGTCCTTGATGATGCCAAGCCGCAACCCGTATGGGTGTACTTTTTGACCCACGCGTTGCTCCCCCTTCTGACGTCACTGTCGACGCCGCTGTCCAATTAGTCTTGTTCACGCAATACAACCGTAATATGGCTGGTGCGCTTGCGAATCCGAGTAGCCATTCCCCTGGCTCGCGGCCGGATTCTTTTCAATGTGGCACCTTCGTCCACATAGACCTCAGCAACAATCATGTCTTCCGGATCGAGACTGTAATTGTTTAGGGCATTGGCCCCCGCAGAACGCACTATCTTTTCGACGTCTTCACAGGCGCGCCGGGGCGTAAGACCCAGGATGACTAAAGCCTCACGATACGTCCTACCCCGAATCAGATCGACGACAGCCCGCGCCTTGCGGGGTGAGACACGCAGGAATCTTCCAACTGCTCTCACTTCCATAGCCAGACTCTCCCTCAATACCTACTTCAGGGCCGTAGAACGGACCGTGTGCGAACCGTGCCCCCGAAATGTTCGCGTGGGAGCAAACTCACCCAACTTGTGTCCAACCATCTCTTCGGAAATATAGATCGGTACATGTCGTCGTCCATCGTGAACGGCAATGGTATGCCCGACCATCGCCGGGAATATCGTCGAATCACGCGACCACGTTCTTATGACCCGCTTGTTGCCGGATTCATTCATCTGTTCAATCTTAGCCATCAGACTAGGATGAACATAGGGTCCCTTCTTAAGCGAACGCCCCAAAGACCACTCCTCCTCTACTCAGATAGTGCTGAGCGTCGATCAGCCCGTTTAGCTCTGCTTGCGTCGACGGACAATCAAGCGATCCGATTTCTTACCTTTCTTCCGCGTACGGGCTCCCAGTGTGGGTTTACCCCACGGCGTGAGCGGCCCGGGCAGCCCCACAGGAGCCTTACCCTCACCACCGCCGTGGGGATGGTCTACCGGGTTCATAGCCAGGCCGCGTGTCTGCGGTCGGATGCCACGGTAGCGAGTCTTCCCCGCTTTTCCGACGGTGATGTTTTCATGATCCGTATTCCCAACTTGTCCAATGGTCGCCCGGCACTCAACCAACACCATCCGAAATTCACCCGAAGGCAGACGTAACGTTGCGTAACGCCCTTCTCGAGCCATCACTTGCGCCGAAGTCCCCGCTGAGCGGGCGAGTTGCGCTCCGCGACCAGGATACAATTCGATATTGTGCACGGTGGTTCCCACTGGAATATTGGCCAATGGGAGTGCATTGCCAACTTTGATATCAGCGTCCGGCCCGGACACAATGGTCTGACCGACCTCTAAACCCAAGGGCGCAATGATGTAGCGCTTTTCTCCATCCGCATAGTGGATGAGAGCAATGCGTGCTGAACGATTCGGATCGTACTCAATGCTGGCTACGCGACCGGGGACACCGTCTTTGTCCCGACGGAAATCAATGATCCGGTACTTGCGCTTCACCCCACCGCCGCGATGACGAGCGGTCGCACGGCCGGTGTTGTTGCGCCCTCCGCTCGACTTCAAAGGGACAGTGAGTGACTTCTCGGGTTTGGACCGTGTTAGCTCCTCAAACGTGCTAACGGACATATCCCGGCGGCCGGGCGTTGTAGGTTTATATATCTTCACGGGCATGGTAACTCCCCCTATAGCCCTTCAAAGATCTCGATGCTGTCGCCCTCGCGCAATGTCACAACAGCCTTTTTGCGCTCCGGACGTCGACCCTCAAACCGGCCCATCCTCCGTAGCTTACCGGGACAACGCATCGTATTCACCGCCACTACCTTGACGTCAAACAACTCTTCAATCGCATCGCGAATCTGTGACTTATTCGCCCGCACGTCAACTTCAAAGGTATACTTGTTCAGCGGGAGAAGATCGGTCATGGTCTTCTCCGTAATCACCGGGCGTATGACGATATCTCTGGCATTCATCGGGCTAACGCCTCCTCGAGCTGATTCACCGCGTCGCGCGTGATCATCAGCTTATCATGACGCAGCACGGTATACGCATTGAGTGCCTCGGCTCGACTCAGCACAACACCCGGTATGTTGCGCGCAGACAAGATCAGGTTTGCATTTGCCTCCGGCGTCACCACCAGGGCCTTTCCAGCCTGAAAAGTGTCCAAAACCTGCGCCATAAGCTTCGTCTTCGGCTCCGGTATCTGCAAATCATCGAGAACAACAAGATCTCCCGATGCCACCTTAGCCGACAGCGCTGATCGCAATGCCGCTCTGCGAGCCTTCTTAGGCATCGCCTGGCGCCACTCGCGGGGCTGTGGTCCAAACACTACACCGCCCCCTCGCCACAGTGGCGATCTGACGCTGCCGTGGCGTGCGCGACCGGTTCCCTTCTGGCGCCAAGGTTTGCGACCCCCTCCGCGAACTGCTCCGCGGTTTTTCGCGCTCGCCGTGCCTTGGCGTCTATTGGCTTCATACATCAATACTGCCTGGTGCAGGAGGGCCTGATTTATCTCGGCTCCAAACACCTCGTCGTTCAGATCTATTTCACCGACCTGTCGGCCTTCCATATCGTAAACGGCCACCTTAGGCACTGTCGGGCCTCCTCTTCTCACAGATGCGTCTGGATAGCGGAATTAGCGCTTGTGTTTTACAGTCTCCTTCACCATCAACAAGCCCCCGTTGGGACCTGGCACGGAACCCTTAACCAGAAGCAGATTACGCTCCGCGTCTATCTTTACTATCTGTAACCCTTGCACTGTGCGCCGCTCGCCACCCATACGGCCCGGCAATTTCCGCCCTTTGAAGACTCGAGCCGGGTCAACAGCTCCCAAGGTTCCCACACTCCGATGGAAATGAGACCCGTGCCCCTTGGGGCCGCGCCGGAAGTTGTGACGCTTGATAACTCCCGCAAAGCCCTTGCCTTTTGTGATGCCTACGACATCCACGTACTCACCTGCGGTGAATACCTCTTCGACCCTCAGCTCATCACCCACTTCAAGAGCCTTCATGAACTCAGAGTCGTCGATGCGAAACTCTCTCAATGCTTTTGCCGGAACCACTTGTGCTTTGGCAAAGTGACCGCGCAAAGGCTGATTCACATTCTTCAGCTTGTCACCGATACCCAACTGAACGGCACCGTAGCCGTCCGTTTCCGGTGTCTTCTTCTGCACCACGCGCACCGGCCCGGCCAGAATAACCGTCACCGGTACAGCATGACCATCGTCGGTGAAAAGCTGGGTCATCCCGATTTTGTACCCCAGTGTTCCCTTTGGCATCCGTGTTCCCCCTAACGCCTATAACTTGATCTCGATATCTACACCGGCTGGCAGATCGAGTCGCATCAAGGCATCTACGGTCTTGGCCGTCGGCTCTAGAATGTCGATGAGGCGCTTGTGTGTACGCATCTCGAACTGCTCACGCGAATCCTTGTGCACATGTGGCGACCGCAATACCGTGTACAACCTACGCTCGGTGGGCAATGGAATGGGACCGGATACCAGAGCACCTGTCCTTCTTGCAGTCTCGACAATTCTTGCCGCCGAGTTATCCAAAATCTGATGGTCAAAAGCCTTTAGCCGAATACGGATTCTCTGTTTGGACAAGCTGCGTTCCTCCTTGTCGCTCGATCACCGAGCATGCTCCGCGGAAATTCCCCTCTTTTCCTACGCAGTGAATAGGAACAGGCAACCTCCCGCCTCATCGCTGGTTAACAGGAAATCATGTAGCGCTGGCAGTGCCGAATCAGCCACTGACTCAGCGCCCTATCCCTCACTACTTAATGATCTTGGTAATAACGCCGGCCCCCACAGTGCGACCGCCTTCGCGGATGGCAAAGCGCAGGCCCTCTTCCATAGCAATCGGTGTGATCAATTCGCCATGAAGGTTGACGTGGTC
>JBMNSS010000002.1:0-61652 GCA_050945315.1 Limnochordia bacterium
GCATGGCATTCGCACAGTAGGCGCGTGCCAGGTGGTAGCTGTTGCTTCCATTTCAGAGCGTTCTCTATGTAGAGGTCCTTTTCACCGGCTTCTTTGCCCAAGTTGAACTTAACGGCACGAGCGTTGACAAATGAGGTCAATCGCACAGCCTCTTCCCGCGCTGCCTCGCCTTCGGCATCGAAAGCGGCATAGGAGTTGAAGACGGTGATCGGGAGGCCGCTTTCCTGCAGCAATTTCAGTTCGGTAGAGGAAGCGAGAGCTGCATGGTTTTCCCACAGTTCCATACCGTCGAAGCCAGCCTCCGCGAAGCGCGGTATCCACTCGCTTACCAGGTAAGTCGGCTTCTTTTCACGAGTCCAGCGGTTACGCTCGAGCAGAATGGTGCCGATGTATATATCAGTCTTCACGTTTGGCACACTCCCAGGATCTAATTGTCTGCAGCATTATTTGTATTCTCCCTAAGGATCATCATGCCTGCCCTCCATTGGGTGAGCGGGCTGTGCCACAAGTCTGAGCGTGGATTTTCGGTATAGAATCGCGGCCAACGGATCATGCTATGGGTGCCGGGTGAAGGCGGTGCGTGACGCCGACTGATGTCCCCTTAATCAGGGCGTAGATGCAATAAGGCTGCCGACCGTTCATACGGCACCCGGCCAGTCTCGTTGCGTATTGCGACGAGTGTTGCCGACGGCGAAGGAATGTGTTTCGTCGTCGGCTCGTCCCGCGTTTGGCGCCCGAACCGGAGCAAGGAGTGTGGGCCGATAAGGCGAATGAGTCAAACGGTAAAGACTCACCAAGGGGGCGCATGACATGGGCCGCTATAAGATAGGCGTTGTCGGTTTGGAACATGACCACGTGTGGGATGTAGTCCCCGGATTCCTTGCTGATGAACGATCGGAAGTCGTTGCCGTGGCGGATGCAAACCCACCGCTTGTGGCTCAGGCGAAAGAGAAGTGGGATGTTGAGCAGGGATTTGGCTGCTGGCGAGAGATGCTGGATAGGATTCCCATGGACGCCGTCATCGTCTACGGGGACAATGCCATGGGTGTCGACGTGGTGGAAGCCGCGGCGAGCAAAGGGCTCCATGCGATGGTGGAAAAGCCGATGGCAGCCACCTTGAGACAGGCGGATCGCATGTTGATCGCCGCCGAAAAGGCCGGAATCACTTTGATGATCAATTGGCCAACGGCTTGGAATCCCAATTTCGCCACCGCCGTGGACATGGCGACTGCCAGCGAGATCGGAGAGGTCTTTAAGGTGCGCTATAGAGCGGCCCATGAGGGGCCGCAGGAATATGGCTGCACGCCCTATTTTTGTGAATGGCTTTTCGACAAAGACCGCAACGGCGGCGGGGCGCTGATCGACTACTGCTGCTACGGAGCTGCCTACGCGGCGCATTTGTTGGGGCGTCCAAACGCGGCTACGGCCATCGCCGGGAGGCTGATGAGGGAGTACATAACCGTTGAGGATAACGCCGTCATTCTGGCCAAATATGACAAGGGTTTGGCCATATGTGAAGCGTCGTGGACGACGTATGGTTTTGGGTACGAGCTGATGATCAACGGTTCGCGAGGGACATTGCGCTCTGACGGGCGCAGCGTTCAGATCGCTCGCAACAGCAGCGAGGCTCCTCAGACTGTTGAGACCAGACCGCTACCTGACGACAGACGCAACGCCGCATCCCATTTCTTAACGTGTATTGACGAGAAGCGGGCTCCGGAAGGGATGTGCAATCCGGTAGTCTCCCGTAATGCCCAAGAGATTCTGGAAGCCGGGATCATCGCCTCCGAAACTGGCAGTACGGTACCGTTTCCGGTTGTATCCCGTCGTTAGGAATCTGTTGCACCGTGCACCCATTCAGGCCAGATGGCGAGGCAGCTTCTCGATATGGCAGCTGCCTCGCCGGTCGGCAATAGTCTTCGTGAAATTTAACGCGCCAGGGCTTGACGGCGGGGCCACCTATGTGTCATAATAAGTGTCGTGGGTGCACAACAGGATTCCCGGGGTCGTAGCTCAGTTGGGAGAGCGCTTGAATGGCATTCAAGAGGCCAGGGGTTCGACTCCCCTCGACTCCACCAAGAAGAGCCCTTCGCAGTCGTTTGCGAGGGGTTCTTTTGTATGTATTGAATGTATTGACACACGCACCGAAGCGGAGTATCCTAAGTAATGAGCATACGCTCATTATCTTTCGAGAAGGCAAGGAGGATGATCATGCCCCGCGGTGATGGAACGGGTCCGACAGGGCAGGGCCCCATGGGTGGTGGTCGGCAGGGCTCCGGCGGAGGTGGCCATGGTCAAAGAAGAGGTGGAGGTGGGCGGGGTTGGCGGGGACGGTCAGTTGACGCGCAAGAACCGCTGAGCACTGAGACCCCGACCATGGAAACGACACCTTCTGTTCCGACTGGGTTTGAGAATGAGTTGGCGTTGTTCAGACAGCAGCTGCAGGAGTGCCGGGAAGCGATGGCGGAGCTCAACCAGCGCATCCTTGAACTCAGCAGGGCGGCCGTGGGGCAGAGTGTGCCACAGGAAGTCAAACTGGAAGAAAACGCCGAAGAAGCCAGGGACGAAAAGACTCAAGACTGAGCCCGAGAGCCAGTGATACGCTGAGCTAAGCCAAACAAAAGCGTCGTCGAGGCCGCCTAACCTCTTGCGGATCAGCGCGGCATGCGACGGCGCTGCGATTTTTTCTGCGAAAGAAGGGGGCGCAGTGAAAGAAACCAGTGAGAGCACCTGTGCTGTCACGGTGACGGTCATCGTAGATAACAAGGCGCACCGACCGGAGTTTCAGGGAGAGCACGGTCTTTCAATGTTGCTGGAAACGGCGGAATACAGGATACTGTTTGATGCAGGGCAGTCCGGCGAAGTGCTTTTACATAACGCCCGGGCCCTCGACATCGATCTGAGTCGGCTCGATGCCATCGTCCTGAGTCACGGGCACTATGATCACACGGGCGGACTTCGCAGTCTGCCGCTTTCATCCGGTGTCACTCGTCTATACGCACATCCGGAGGCATTTATTGAACGGTTCAATGAAGATCAACCGGGCACGTTGCGTCCTATCGGCAGCGGGCTGAACCCTCAGGCACTGAGCGAGCTGGGTTTGGTGTGTGTCTCCTCTACAGGGCCTGAGACAACAGCTCCGGGTGTGGTGGCAACCGGTGAGATTGCCCGTCTCACCGAGTTTGAGGAAGCAACATCGACCTTTATGCGAAAACAGGGAGACAGACTGGTGCCTGATCCGATTCCGGATGATCAGGCGCTGGTTGTTCAAACACCCACCGGTCTGATCCTGCTGTTGGGATGCGCTCACGCGGGTGTCGTAAATACCCTTGATCATGTTAGGCGTTTAGGCTTTGGCGGACCTATTCGAGCTCTGATAGGAGGCTTCCATCTGCAGGGAGTGTCTCCGGAGCGACTGCGTCTGACTGTGGACAGCATTGAAGAGAACGACATCCGGGCTGTAATGCCCCTGCATTGCACAGGATCTGAGGCAGAAGCCTTCATGGCCAAACGACTGGGCAGACGCTTCGTACTCGGTTCGGTAGGCAGCAAGTTACGTTTCTAGCTCTCTCACTGGCCGTGGTGACACCTCTCATGAGTGCAACAGGGATTGTTGACCCTCTGATCGAAGTGGCCATTGATCCATATCTTCTAGGACGGTGACTTCAATGGCCAACAGATATTTCTCTTTGTCGGAGTATTGGATGCGGAAAGCTCAGGACTGGAAACCCCTGCTGTCATTCGAAGGCAACTCCAAAGGAGATTGGGAGTCTTGGCGCGTCAAGGCTCTGGAGAAGTTCTTGGAGATCCTGGGGCCTTTTCCTGAACCGGTCGATCTTGCTCCTGATGTGGAGTACACGGTCGAGGAAGGAGATCTGATTCGCGAACGCGTCATCTTCGACTCTGAAGCCTACGCATCAGTGCCCTGTATTGTGTTGCGCCCTAAGGACATGCCGCCGAACAAGAAGAATGCAGCGATCATCTGTTGTAACGGTCATCCGGTAGATATTGGCAAGGATCCGGTGGCCGGTGTGCGTTCGAGCCCGGATCACAATCGCCAAATCGCACTGATGAACTACAACTATGGCGAACAGATGGCCAAGGCGGGGTATTTGACCATCATGCCGGAGTTGCGCGGTTTTGGTGAACGCAATGATGCCCCGGGACGTCGGGATGTGTGCAATCTCAATTTCATCAAGGGCTGCATACTGGGCATTTACACCCAGACTCTGAATATCTGGGATGTCAAGTGCTGTGTTGACTATCTGGAGACTCGGCCTGAGGTGGACCCCAACCGCATAGGCATGATGGGATTGAGCTACGGGGGTACGATGACCACCTTTACCACGGCTGTAGAGCCCAGGATAAAGGCCGCGAACATCATGGGGTATGTAAACCCCTTTGCCCGTTTTGGCATCGAGAGAGGCAATTTCTGTGGCTCTCAGATCGTACCCGAGATATACAAACACTTCGATACGGATGATCTGGCAGGTCTGATTGCTCCCCGACCGTTGTTGGTTGACATGGCCATCTATGATGATTGCTTTTACATTCAAGACTTGCTTAAAGGCTATGAGGGTGTGAAAAGGATCTACGAGGCGGCCGGGGCCGCTGATGTCTTGCATGCAGACATACATCCCGGTCCACACTCTTTCGCCGGAAACAAGGCCTTTTCGTTCTTTGAGAGATACCTATAGACACAAATGAGAGCACGCTAAAGAATGACAGCCTCTCGGAGGCAACTTGGCGCCACCGTTGGGCCTCAGTTCAGCCGCCTCTTCTCGATAAAGGAGCTTGCCTTCGGGCGACGAATGCCCGTGGCTAGGAGGTGTTGATTGTGAGACCGGCGGTGGTGCTATTCGTTATTCTCTCATGTGCGCTTGTTCCTGCTGCGGCGGAGAGCATCGACGGACCCGGTCTGGCCATCATACGTGAGGGTCAGGCGCAAGCAGTGATTGTGATCGTCCCGAATGCTGACGCGCAGACACGAAAGGCTGCCAATGTACTGTCGGAGTATCTGTGGAAGTCAACGGGGGCGCGAGTGCCCGTCGTGACTGAAACGGCATCGAGTGAGGGTTATCTTATCTTGGTCGGCGAGAGCGCGCTCTTAGCGGATCCGCAGATCGCCCTGGCATTACAGGATCTTGATGAACAAGGTTTTCTTATCCGATGTCGTGACGATCGTTTATCCATTGTCGGCCCTTCGGTCTGGGGTACGTTGCACGGAGTGTATGAGTTTCTGGAGCGGTACGTAGGCGTTCGCTGGCTCTTACCCGGCCCCGACGGCGAGGATGTCCCGCCTCGTCGCAACGTCACAGTGCCTTGGGGAGAGATCACAGAGGAGCCGGCGTTCTCCTATCGTACGATCAGCCCCGTCAGGGGTTCACCGGACGGCTCCGGTGCCACGCAATGGCACAATGAATGGGCGCAGCGCAATAAACTTCAGGGAAGCTACAATGATCGGATTCGATTCCATCATAACTTGCACGCTGTCTTTCCTCCTGAAAAGTACGGGAAGACTCATTGTGAGTTGTACCCCGGCTGCAGGGCCCCGGCATCCGGGCAGGATACGGGGTGGCAGCCGTGTTTTACGGCAAAAGACAGCGTTGATGTTGCCGTCGCCGAGATCACCGCCTATTTTGCGGCCCGTCCCCATGAAACCTTCTTTTCGCTGGGTGTAAACGACTCCAGAGGCCACTGCGAAGCCAATCCTTCCCATCCACATTACCCCGGTCGGTTGAACTCCATCGGCATGGTCGATATGTCAGATATCTACTACGCCTGGGTCAACGAGGTAGTGGCCAGAGTCCTCGAAGTCTACCCGGATAAATGGTTTGGGCTACTGGCCTACTATGATGTGATGGATCCACCGTCATTTCCGTTGCACCCGCGGGTCATTCCTTTCATCACCAAGGATCGTATGGCTTGGATCGACACCGACGTTCGCACTGCGGGCCATGAGCAGATGGATGCCTGGAACGAGGTAGCCGCTCAGGTGGCCTGGTATGACTACATGTACGGCGGAGCTCACTATATCGTGCCGCGTATCTTCAGCCACGCCATGGCAGAGAACTTCCGCTATGCCAGGCGTAATGGCGTGGTAGGCACGTACACCGAGATGTATCACACGGTCATAGACGGTCCAAAGCCCTGGCTTGCGGCTCGTCTGCAGTGGAACCCGGATCAAGACGTCGATGCTTTGCTTTGGGAGTGGTATGAGAGGGCCGTGGGACCCGCTGCAGCACATGATTTGAAGGACTTCTACGATCGGTGGGAGCATTTCTGGACGGAACGCATCAAGGAGTCCTCTTGGTTCAGCGGAGGCAAGGAGCGGACCTATCTGCCGTTTACTGACCAGTCATATTTGCACCTGGTGACTGATGAAGACATCGATGAAAGCAAGCGATTGCTGGCATCGGTTGTAGCCAAAGCAAAGACACCTGAACAAAAAGCCCGTGCCGAGCTTATCCGGAGGTCTTTCGATTATTGTGAGGCTTCTGTGATCAGCTATCCCCGGCAGACGTCACCGCCTAGAGACCGCTCCGCCGCCCTCGGCATGTTGGACAATGTGGCCGATACGCTGGAGAAACGATTACAGGCGGCACAGAGACGCTATGAGCTGGTGGATGAGTTCCGCGCTCTGCCGCTGTTGAGATTTCCGTCCGAGAAGCGAGTCTATCATTGGAGCGGTTGGCCTGTGGAGGAGTTTTTCCACCTGGTCAATTACGTTCAGGCACATGAAAGCGGCGGAGGCCCCGTGAGCGACGGGGTTAAATCGATGGCCGGGAGCAGTTCTCCCCAATTGCGAGCCTTTGCTGATCTTCTGTTGCAGGTCTTTGACGGAACATCATCTTTAACGTTGGCCAGTTCTTTTGAGGACCCCATCGAGACCGATCGCCGATGGAGTAAATGGATCGTCAGCACCGGGAACATTCGGCGTGTTGAAGATGAGGCATACCGTGGTCGGGCCAGTATGCTCATCGAAGGTATGGCCCGGGGCGGTCCGCATCAGATTTTCGACGTGCAACCGGGCTTGGTTGCGGTGTCGGTCCGTTACTACGTACCGTCGGGCAGCAAGGAAGGAACGATTCAGCTGACTCTGCATTTGAAGAACGCGCAAGGAGCCAACCTGGTCAGCTATCGCTCAAGTCCGTCGCAACTGTCATCGCAGGCAGGCCAATGGGCGGGTCTGGGCCTCCTTGAGGAAGTACCGGGCTACGTGGACGGTCAAAGAGTAGCCAGGGCACAGGTAGTGGTCACGGTTGACGGAGCCTTGAATACGCCCGTCTACGTAGATGAGGTGCTGGTCTGCCATAGCAAGGCTGCGATCCCCGTTTCGGTCTATGAGCAGTTCATTGAGTTTGCGACCTTGGAGGGCAGTCATCACGGCATTATGGGGATGCGTGGCATGTTGGATGCACGGGTGAGGCTGCCCCTTGTCGATCCAGAGGAGATCGAAAGCGTTGAAATACGACTGGACGACGCTCCCGTTTACAACGGAGCCAGACTGCCCGGGGCGGGCGAGGTCATGATCGATACCCGCAGTCTGTCAGACGGCAGACATGAACTCGCCGCTCGCATCGTCGTCGAAGGGATCGGGATTGTGGAAAAATCAGTGGGCTTTGTGACGCGCAACTACTGGATTCTTCACGACCCCTTCGAACCGCCCAAGGAAACGGGTTGGTTTGGAACACTGGATCGTTCAAGAACGAGTGAGCAATCCGACGGCTGGCAGTATTCCCTTGAACGATCGGAGGAGTTTTGGGGAGACAGCGATCGGAAGGTCCGGATCGGCAATACCACGGAGCACTTGATCTGGGAGACTCCGAGTCTGCGCGACTATAGCATTACGTTATACGCCAAGCGGCCGGACATCAGCGAGACCATCGATGTCGCGGTCTCTTTTGATGGCGGCACCTGGGAATCACTGCCCTACACGGTCACGGATATGGGACGTTCGTCACATGGTTGGCACCGACTGGTGATTGAGGGGACGATCTCGACTTGGACTGGCGAAAGCCCACGGCTCCTGCGGGTGCAGCTGCGGAAGTCTGAGGCGTATGAAGAGATTCATCTCGGCGAGGCTGAATTCAGGGGGTTAAACGAGTAAGCACATGAGGCACTACGTCATGACGACGTAGTGCCTCACACAACTCGGTAACATCATTCGCGGTTCTTCGACTACTGACTGAGCACGAGGTTGTACAGGCGTTCAGCTTCAGCCAATGCGGCGGCGATACCCTTGCGACCGGCGACCGCCTCTTCGACATGATCCTTCCATATCGGGGTGAGATCGGTGGACCGCCGGAACGGATACACGCTACCGATATAGGCAATCTCGGGAATCATGCGCATCCACGCATGCTTCGTGTGACCGGTGCGCCACGCTGAAGACCGATAGAAATCCAGCCGCGGTGATCCGACATAGTCGAGGATCTTAAACTGCTCGATGTTGGCCTCCAGACCGCCCATCAACTTGATGTAATCCCAGGCCAAGGGAACCTGCTTGCAGGACACGGGGATAGCGACCATGTTACCCCATACCGTGGATCCTCGCCCTTTACCCGAGGGACCCTGGGGGAAGCTGGTAGCCATGAATCGCATATCCGGTGCGCTTTGCAGGAAGACGCGCGGAGTGGCGTTGTTGTTGTAGCTCATAGATACCGTCTGACTGGCAAAGTTGCCGCCCGTTACTTCGTGTACGAGCAACAGGTCGCTCAGAAACTGTGCGGTTTGCCGTCCCGCCTCGGTGTTGAAACCGGCTACATTGAGATCGGGATCGGAGTAGAAGCTGCCACCGTTGGAGGCCAGCCAACTGTTAAACGACTCGATTTTGGCGTTATGGATGTAGCCGTAACGGCTTACCTGACCATCGGGTTCTTTACGCGTGAGTTTTTTCGCGGCCTGGGTGAAATCATCCCAGGTGGCAATGCCGTAGGGATCGGTGTTAAGACCGGCCTCTTCAAAGTGATCGAGATTGTAGTACAGCACGGCCGCGTCCATGCCGACGGTGACTCCGTAGATGTGTCCTCTGTATTGATTGTAAAGCTGAGTGACCGGAATGAACTTATCGGGCGTCAGTTCGGGCGTCTTCTTAACCAAGTCGGTCAAGTCCATAATGACTCCCTCTTCGAATAGATCGCGCGCCCAGAGCATTGACAGGTGTACGACATCGGGTGCTGTATCCGTGACAACCCCGGTCAGAAGCCTGTCCAGGAGATTGTTCATGGTCACCTGAATATATTCCACTTCCACATCCGGATTCTGACGCTCGTAGGTCTCCTTGAGCCAACCGTAGTAGGCCTGCATCGTCGTTGTCGAGTGAATACGCCAGTCCATGACTGTGATCGTTGATTTCGCACTTGTACTCAAAATCAAGCTTTGACTTAAGATAAGAAGCAGTGACAAGGACAGCAATAGCGACATGCGACGGACTGTTTTGGTAGATTGTCTGAACAACATTTCAACCTCCTGATTCCAGCATGAAACCATCAAACTAAGGTCTGTGTCTTTCTTCATCTTAGCCGCCTAGTGTATAGAAGTCAATATGTGGCAGGTATGGACATATTCCCGGGGGTATATGACTTGACCAGGGACAGATGTCTCTGGACGTGATACAATATGACCTGGGAGGTGTGATCTCTGACTGAACGGCAGCCCACACCGGTAAAGATAATGATAGTCGATGATCACGAAGTTGTGCGGGTAGGATTACGATGCATTCTGGGGCGTGTCGCCGATTTTCAGGTGGTAGCCGAGGCGGCGACTGCCGAGGCGGCGGTGCGGGAAGTAGAGCAGATGGCCGCCCCGAGTAAGACGGATCGCGGTCGGCATCATACTACTTCCGGCGTGCCCGATGTCGTCATCATGGATGTACGGATGCCGGGAGGTTCGGGAATCGAAGCCTGTCGGGCTATCAGACAACGGTTTCCGCGAGTGAAGGTGATCATGCTGACTTCATACAGCGATGATGAGGCCATTCTTGCCTCCGTCATGGCAGGGGCGGCAGGCTATGTACTCAAGCATATCGCCAGTGAAGAGCTTATCCACGCCATTCGCACGGTGCACCAAGGCGGGTCTTTGCTGGATCCCGAGACGACCAAGAAGTTGCTCGAGCACGTGAGAGCCGGACAAAACACATCCGCGGTCGGCAACGGTGAGGAATGGAGTGCGGTCGTGACTCGAGTCAGCGAAGCGGAAGGAACCGGGGAGGCCATCAATGCCGAACTGCCGGAACCTATCAGTGACCAAGAGCGGAAGATTCTCTCTCTGATTGCCGAGGGGAAAACGAATCGGGAGATTGCTGAGCGGATCTATCTTAGCGAAAAAACCGTTCGCAACTATGTGAGCAACATTCTCGGTAAACTGAACCTAAGCAATCGAGCGCATGCTGCAGCCTTTGCGGTGCGCTATGGCATCGCCTCACCCCGTCGCCACTGACCTCTTTCAGGCGTCGCCCGCACAATGCACCAATAAGTGCGAGGGGCCTCCGGATCGAAGCCCCTCTTAACACGTTGTCAGCCCAAAACTATGCCGTTTTCTTCGGCAATTCGCCGAATGGCCGCCACGGATTCCTTCATGCCGCGGACGGTATCTCCATCCGGAGCATAGTGCGGCTCAAGGGTCAGTGCACCCTTATATCCGGAGGCAATGCGTTTCAGCTCTTCTTGCCAATTAACCGCACCTTCACCCACGAGAGTGGCGTGAGACTCGCCTTTTTCGGGATCCCACACGCCGTCTTTTACGTGGACGAGGGCTATGCGATCCACAAAGACATCGAAGTCTTCCTGGCGCGGAGGATGACCGATGCGCGCCGCATTGCCCGGGTCATAGATGAATTTCACCTGCGGGTCAAGGCGTCCGGCCGCTTCAGCCAGATCACCTGTATGACGGATCATGCAGGCACCCTCATTCTCGACACCGATGGTGACTCCGGTGCCTTCCAGTCTCTTGAGCGCCTCGGTCAGAGCTTCATTGAGGGTGTCCCAGAAGTCCACGTCTTCTTTGTACCAGAATGAGAAGAAGCGAATCTTGTCGGTGCCAAAGACCTTGGCCAGCTCGGCACCCCGACTGATCAGCTCCAGGTGCTCTTCATAGCTCATCTCCCTGGCTGCGTGCATCGGACCGCTGGCCTCGTGATCCAGTCCCGGCATGGTGCACTTGAGAAACGGTGTCGCCACGGCGGACACTTTCATGTTGTAGCGATCGAGCAGACGCTTGGCCTGTTCTACTTGGCTGTCAGAGAGATCGATGCCGTTAACACCGTCTACGGCCCGCATTTCCACCCATTTGAGTCCCAATTCAGATCCTATTTTAAGAGCTTCCTCAAAACTCACGTTCATTTCATCGGGAAGATATGATAAGTACAGCAATGATACACACCCCTCTTATTTGTTGCCATCCATCTGGTCTGAGGGCGGCAGCTACATTCTACCCAACTTGGGCGTTTGCCACAACCCAACTCGAGGACATGCGGTTGTCAGCTATCGGAGCTGAGCTCGTGGCATATGGCGTCGGCGACCATGCTGGTCGTGGCGTTTCCGCCGAGATCAGGAGTCTTGATGCCGGCGAGCAATACTCGCTCCATCGCAGTCATTATCGACTGGGCTGCGCTGTGTTGGCCCAGGTGCTCGAGCATCATCGCGCCCGACCAGATCTGTCCCAGGGGATTGGCTATTCCTTGTCCGGCGATGTCAGGCGCCGAGCCATGAACCGGCTCGAACATGGAGGGATACTCTTTTTCAGGATTGATGTTTCCTGAAGGCGCCAACCCTATGCTGCCCGCGATAGCCGCTCCGAGATCCGTCAAAATATCGCCGAACAGATTGGAAGCCACTACGACATCAAAGCACTCGGGATGGGTGACGAACCTGGCGGCCAAGGCATCGATATGGTACTGATCACCTGTGCAATCAGGGTATTTGGCCAGCATCTCGGCGAAGAGCTCATCCCAAAAAGGCATGGTATGGTTTATGGCATTTGATTTCGTCGCTGAGGTGACGTGGTGCCGCTTTCCGCGGGTTCTGGCCAATTCGAAAGCGTAACGCATGACTCGCTCGACGCCGAACCGGGTAAAGACGGAGTTTTGCACGACCACCTCTTGACTACGGCCGGCATACAGTCTTCCACCGATGTCCGAGTATTCACCTTCATTGTTTTCACGTACGACAACAAAATCGATATCTTCGGTCGTTTTCCCCGCCAACGGTGAGGAGATGCCCGGTAACAGCTTCACGGGCCGCAGATTCACGTACTGCCGGAAATGACGACGGATGGGCAACAAAAGGCCCCACAATGAGACATGATCAGCTACCCCCGGATAGCCCACCGCACCGAGAAAAATGGCGTCGAAGCCGCGCAGCCGGTCAAGGCCGTCTTCGGGCATCATGCGTCCGGTCCTGGTGTACCATTCGCAACTCCAGGGAAAAAGAGTGTAGTGCAATCGAAAGCGGCCATCCGCCTCGGCAGAACGATTCAGCACACGTTGAGCTGCCGGCACTACCTCCTTGCCGACACCGTCTCCGGGTATCACAGCGATATTATAGGTCTGCAAGTATGCCGCTCCTTCAACTATTCTTTGTTGTCCTTATCGACCTCAGCCCAAAACCGTCACCGCCGACGCGCACTCACCGTTCTAGATCGCTGGGCGGCGCCGATCAGGGCAAGAAGGGAAACAGTCTGGCCTTGGTCTCTGGTGTCAGTCTGGCCCCGTATTCACAGCATTCAAAGGACTCAGCGTATTTAACCTTACGGCCGGCTTCTCCATAGGTGGCGATCAGTTGTTCCCGACAAAGCTCGGCATCGCGATTGAAGCGCGCCCGCATACGGGCATCCAACCACTCTTTTCTCTCGGCTTCTCCCTGGGGCACTTGGTCGATAAGCCCCTCATCATATGGCAACCATTCAAACACTTGCGACTCATGACAGCCGACCATCTCGATCTTCGTCTCGATGACCCCGCTTATGTCGACAGCCACATCAGGAACAAACGGCGCCGGCTTGCGGAAGCGATCTGAGAAATACATGATCGTCACCGGTTTTAACAAAGGAGGGGTGAGAGGCGTCATATTTGGGACGCGCAGGATGTAGGAAGCGTCTTGAACGAGTTGTGACGTATAGCGATGATCGGGGTGGTAATCGTTTGGACGATGGGTCAGTATGAGGTCCGGTTCGAACTCACGGATGATGCGTATGACCTGCTTCCTGGTTGGGATGTCAGGCATCAGTTCGCCGTTGTGGATGTCTAAGACCAGCGATTCGGCACCGACTACGGCCGCGGCGGCCGCAGCCTCGTCGCGGCGACGTTTGGCCAACACACCGCCACCCATGGCATAGTGTCCGGTGTTACCGTTGGTCAAAGAGACGATACGTACCACATGACCATGAGAGGTCCACAAGGCCGCACATCCGCCGGCTTTGAGTTCGCAATCGTCGGGATGGGCACCGAACATCAAGACACGAATCTGGCTCATTGGCACTGGCCCCCTTTTTTTATGTTGCCGTGGCAGTCAGATGACTCACAGCGTTGTCATAGGCATCTGCATGGGGTGATTCCATCTGAAGACAGCGCTTCCTCCAGAGATAACCCTGGGGCATCCGACGGACGCCCCAGGCATGATCCCATCTTTCTGCTTTTTACTTACTCGCCTGTTCGTTGAAGGTCTCCTGTAACCTGCGCAAATGAGCACCGTCTAACTGATAGCGATGCTGCCTTCCGTCAACCGTGGTCGGCCACAGTCCATCGTCTGTTGTCTCGCGAGAGGCAAGACCGCGGCGTTTGCCGTCCAGCCCGGTTACATGCAACGTCCAAAGCTTTCCGGCGGTGGGGAGTTGTGTTGAGCGTCTCTGTTCGATGCTGTCAAGCTGAACGGCTCGAACCGCGGCCAGAATCCGATCGACACGACTCCGTTCAATGGTGATGGGAGCTCTGTCGGGCAGCTCCAGTCTCCAGACATCGCCCGCTTTTTCGAGTGTCCACGTACCGTCGGGAGTAACCAGCTGTACCTCCTGCGTGCGTGTGGCCCAGGCCTCATTAAAGATCAGTTTGTTGACGAACTCCTCTGCCTTCAGTGTCATTAGTTCGCTGAGATCCGCAGTGATCTCATAGATCGTCTGATCATCAGCACTGGATTGCACGTAATAGGTGGTGGTGACCCCCCAGTAGGATCTTCCCGGGGGTGGCGGGACTTCCACTATGCCGATGTTCAGAGTATGAGTCTTTTCTTCGTGACTGCTTCTGGTGACCATCTCTATTTGCAGAGCCGGCTTGTCCAGACCATAGGAACTCAGATCCTGAGGTGTATCGATAAATGACGTTGTCTGCATGAAACCGAGACCCCAGACGAACTCTTCGGTCAGCAGTCCGTCGGCTTCATCCTGGAACGGCGATATTAGTTGCCATTCATTCCCGACACGCATCAAAACGATGGAACTGCCATCGGCGTAACGGAAGCCCAAGCGCTGAACATCCGTAACGACGATATCCATAATCCGTTTGTCCCGCAGTGCCGTGAGATCCTGGTTGAGAAGCTCGGCTACCTCCTGAGACAGCGTATATACTTCCTTCTTGCCGGCAATTCTCACGTATCGGCCGTAGCCCACCGGTGTATTGTCGCCGAATTCCAATACGGTTGTCTCGTTGTCCTTTGTCTTGATGGTTACCACCAGTTGCGGGGAATCCAACCCGTAGCTCGCATCACCTTCCGGGTCATCAAAACGCTCATCCGCTACCAGCTGCTCAAGCAGGCTGAGCAACGGGATCACCGTGTTCAGGTCGGCTTTCCAGGTTAACGGTGAGGTGATCTGCCAGTTGTCGAGTTTGAGTTCCAGCACCACCGGTGGACTCTCAGGGCGTTCGAAAGTCATACTCTCTATGGATTGCGGGTCAAGGGCCAAGAGCCGCCGGGCGGCGAGCTCTTGGGGTTCCTCCGCCCGGCGCAGCGTCCATACCGTCACGGTGCCTAAGACGATCGCCACCAGGATGAGAATCCACGTCGGCGTGAAACGCTTCATAGTGAGCGCCTCCTCCACCAAACCACGCCGCCGATCAGAAGAACCGTCACAGGCATGAGGATCACGGTGACGAAGAAGATGACCGAGGCGGAGGCGCCTGTCAACTGAACTAAGCGATACTCAGGTGACCTGGGACGGATAGTGAGCTCTTCTTCCCGACCACTAAGCCAATTTATTGAGTTGAGGAAGAAGTCCAGATTGCCCTGGAAACGCAAGACGTCACTTGTCAACCAGGATGAGCTACCCATGACGATGATTCTGGCGGTCGGCTCTCGTTCTTCCTGCTCCATCTCTTCCGTCTCTTCCCGGTACTCGGCCTCAATAGCGTAACCCAGCCACAACGGTCCTTCGGTGTCTTTGTTGTCCTTCACCGCGCGTGGTGCGTTGTAGTCCACCTCACCCCATGAGGCATCGGTGGTTTTCATAAGCCCCGTGATCTGGTAACCCTCCGGAACATCGCCTTTGATAAGACTGCGCGTACGCGGAATGACTGTCTGGACACGCTCTTTCATCAAATCGCGCGTCGAGGCATGGTAATCCCACTGCGGAATGGGGCTGCGAGCATCGAGGAAGTAGTTGCGCTCGGGATCGATGACGAGATCTCTGCGGGCTGTCACACCCCATGAACTCAGCCACTTCTCGAGTTCCGGCAGCGGTTCTCCGCGAGTTGGCGGATCAAGCAACACCATAAGGCGTCCGGCGGAGTGAGCGTAACGGTTTAGAGCCTCGATTTCAGCCGGAGAGTAGTCTTTTTGAGGACCGGCCAGGACCACCACTGTCGCGTCTGCGGGAACTCCGGCTTTCTCGGCAATGTTTAGCTCTTCGACGTCATAGCCTTCGCCTTCAAGATAGGCGCGCACTTGACGGTAGTCCATATTGAGATTCCGTTCGCCATGGGCGGTCATGAAGTAGATCAGACCCGCCTTGCCCTGTGTGATGTCACGGATGGCCCGTGTAAAGGCTTGTTCTCCGGTGAACTGGGGCACCTGTGTCGTCGGCGATTGGCTGAAAATGTCCCAAGAGTAGACTTTACGGGTCTCTGTGCCGGCCTCAAAGACCACCATGTTAATCAGATCGATGTTGAAGCGTTGAGCCAGGGCCGGGTTCTTGTTGGTGTCGACCATCTCATACTTGAATCGGTCGGTGATGAGAGCATACTCCTTGAGGAGCTTCGCCACCTGCGCGGCCTCGGCGGTACCAGGCTGCATGAAGGCGTAGGCCTTCACCGGCCGGTCGAGTTCTCTGAGTATGGTTGTTGTCTGTTGAGACAATGTGAGGCGCTTGTTGGCGGTCAGATCCAAACGGGCACGGTATTGAGAACCCAGGATGTTGGCGAACAGCACGATGGCTACGACTGCCCCGGTCAGCAAGATGGCATTCGCCCCATAGCGGAATGAGCGCGCCGTGGCGAGCTGTCTCCAAGCATCGCGTTGGACGTAAAGGCCAAGTCCGATCAGCAAGACTGCTATGGTGCCCAAGACAAGACCTACCACCTTGAGGCGCCCTCCTGCAGCGGAGAAGGCGAAAGCGACAAGGATCAAGACGATACTGGCCACCGTGGCCGGAAAAACCCAACCGGTGCGCGTCAATAAGGCTTGCTTCAGTTTTGACATTAGCTCCACCTCCGTCGGTCCACGGTACGGACAGTGAAGAACAGGAATAGGAAGATGAAACTGAGATAGAAGATCAAGTCGCTCGTATCGAGAATCCCCATGATAAACGCGTCATACCTGGCGAGCAGGCTGAGCGACTGAACGAAAAGACCAAGCCCTCCTCCGATGGCTTCCCCGATCCATGTGATGAGCCACAGGCCAAGCAGGATGCCAAAGCCGATGACACCCGCTATGATCTGGTTCTCACTGAGTGATGAGGCGAAGAGCCCCACGGCAAGGAAGGCCGCTCCCAGCAAGAACAGACCCAGGTAGCCCGTGAATATGAGACCACCCTCCGGCTCACCGATGATGAACAGGATCAGCGGATAGATACACGTCAGCAGGAGCATGGTTGCCCATACGCTGAGCACGCCGAGGTATTTACCCACCACAATCTCCGGCACGGTTAAAGGAGACGTGAGAAGGAACTCGTCAGTGCCCAAACGGCGTTCTTCCGACAGGGTGCGCATGGTCAGCAAAGGTGCCACAAAAAGGAATGTGACAGCCAGATTACCGAAGAGCAGACTCATGTCTGCCAGTTGAGTGGAAAAAAGAGCGATGGAGAAAACGTATCCGGCCAGCACAAGAAAGGCGGCGATCACTACATAAGCGATAGTGGATCGAAATAAGCTGGAAAACTCGCGCCGCCAAATCGTGTTGATACTATGCATCATCGCTCACCCCTCCTTCTTTGGCATCCGCCTGCGAGGACTTCCAGCCGGAGTCAAATCCGATGTCCTCCTCGGTGACGAGCTGGAGGAAGACGTCTTCAAGACTCATATCGTGGCTCTTCATTTCGAGGATGGGCCACTTGGCTTCCGCCATGGCCTGTGACAGATCTCGGCGGATATCAACATCCTTTTGCACCTGTATGTCGTACAGCCGACCCGGTTGGTCATCCTCGGGCACAACGGAGATCTCAGCCACGCCCGGCAGATCGTGAAGTCGGGCAAAGACTTCCTTTTGGGGGCCGTCTATTCGGACAAGAACCCGTTCTCCTTGGCGCAGACGTCGCGACAGAGCCTCAGGAGTATCCATGGCCACCAGACGTCCCTCATTAATGATCACTACGCGCTGGCACAGCTGGCTGATCTCCGGCAGGATGTGCGAACTGATGATCACGGTATGCTCACCTTTTAAGTCGCGCAACAGTTGTCTAATCTCGATGATTTGTCGCGGGTCCAGTCCGATGGTGGGCTCGTCCAAGATGAGCACCGGAGGATTGCCCACCAGGGCCTGGGCAAGGCCTACTCGCTGACGGTAGCCCTTGGACAAGTTGCGGATGAGTCGATGGAAGACCTCCGCTAATCCCACTCGTTGGGCGATACCGTCCAGATGGTTCTTACGCTGCGAGACGGGTACCCGCTTCACCCGGGCCACGAATTCGAGTTGTTCTTTGACCGTGGCGTCGTGGTACAAAGGCGGGATCTCCGGCAAATAGCCGATCTGCCGTTTCGCTTCTTGTGCCTGTTCGAAAATATCATAGCCATTAATGGTGACCTTGCCGCTTGTGGCAGGATGGTAGCCGGTGATTACCCGCATGGTTGTGGTCTTACCCGCTCCGTTGGGGCCCAGAAAGCCAAGGATCTCGCCTTCGGCGACTTCAAAGGAAATATCCTCCACTCCGCGCGCTGTACCATAGCGCTTGGTGACATTTTCTAGCTTGATCAAGAAGAAGAACCTCCCTTCCAAATAAAACAAGTGAGCACACAATTCACCAACGAACGTCGCCTCTATCACCGACGTCGCGTTGGGGGTAGGATGCTCGTTATTTCCATTCACTTCGAAAAGGCGTTTTCCTGCTGGAAAGGGGCACCGACACAGGTAAGAGCGGGGAGATATGCTACGCAGGTGAGCGTTTTTTCATTTTGGCCGCATCGATCCACAAGGAGGCGACGACGGCACCGACCGCGGCGATGGCGGCGGCAACCCAAAACATCGTCGTCACATTCATCTTTTCAGCGAGTCCAAAAGCCGGGGGACCAGCCGCCACACCGAAGAAGCGAACGGTACCGTAGATACAGGTGATAAGGCCACGTTCTTCAGGACCGGTGGTACTGGTTATCAGGGTGTTAAGCGGCGGAAGGATGATACCGACGCCAAATGCACTGATTGAAGCGAGTGCCACAAATAAGAACACGGATGTATCACCAAGCGGCAACAGAGCAAGGCCAACGGCGATCGTGATCAGACCGGTAATCACCGCCGGTTTGAGCCATACCTGACGAGACTGCAAAAACAGGCCTCCCCCAAATGACGCCAGGCACATGGCTCCGACGGGGATCGCCAGAACTCCGCCTTTGGCGAACCCGAATACATGGAAGCGTCCTTCCAGCTGGTCCGAGAGAAAAGCCAACAGACCAAACAAGAGAAACAGGCCGATGGCTCCGGCGGCATAGGCCGCCAAAAGAGTCGAAGCCTTCTCGCCGAAAATCCGGCGCAGACTCTCGACGTATTGTGAAAGAGGCTGTTGTTGAGGTTTTTTGTCATCGGGCTCATCGACCAAGAACCATACCAGACAGGCGATGGGCAGAGCCAGCAAGCCGTAGGAGAAAAAGGGAGCGTACCAGCTTATGAGACCGATCGCCGAACCCAAGACGGGACTGAGCACCTTGCCGAGCCCGTTGGCCGCCTCGAGGTAACCGAGAGCCTTTGTGCGCTCATCGGAGGTGAAGATGTCGCTCGTCAGCGCCATAGCCAGTTGGTAGGTTCCGCCGGCGCCGATGCCTTGGACGACTCTGGCCGCCAGAATCATCGCATAGGGCTTCGACAGCGTTACGGCTGCCAGACCTGCCAACAGACCCCCGAGCCCGTAAACGATGAGGGCCGGAGCCATGACCGGCTTGCGCCCCACGTGGTCGGAGAGCACTCCGGCGAATGGAATGAGTAGGCCGGCGGGGACGGAGAAGAGTGTGACCATGAGGCCCACCTGAAACTGTGTGAGCTGCATGGCTTCCTTCATCTGTGGAAAGACGGGGATAAGCATGGAGTTGCCCAACACCATGATGAAGGGCACTCCCGACAACACCAAGAAAGGAAGGATCATTTTCGGCTTCATGATCGGCGGACTCCTCTGTCGGCATGCGCATCCGCGGTGAATGCACATGTCCGGACGCGTAGTGGCTGGATCTGCACCCCGCATAGGATTCCCCAATCCGGGGTTCCTAGACGGACACAGAGGAGTCAGCTACTTACTCTTCTTCGACCTTCATCTCCATGGTGTGCGGCCCGATGAACAGATAGCTCTCCGAGGTCATGTTGGCCACCAGTTGTTGACCGCTAAAGGTGAAACTGGCATCCACGGCATTCACGTCCCCTTCGATCAACATGAGACGATCTGAAGAGTCAGCTCCGTCCAACCACTCTTGAACGAGGAGTACAAGACGCTCCTCCATGGTCTGACAAATCCGTTCAATAAGAGGTCGCATGTGGGACAGTGGCCCTCCCACCAGTTGTTCTGCGGTGATCAGTGTTTCTTTGGCGTTGATGCGGATACCTCCGTCGGCACTGATCTGCTCGTCATCAAGATCGATCTCGATGCGATCACCCGCGGTCAGTTCAAAGCCATCATCTCCCGCCTGGGCCAGGCGCGGATCCAATGTAACAACGGCGCGCAGCCTGGTTGTGGCTTGGCTTTTGTCTTGCGGCGGCTGCGAGAAATGCCCTTCCTTTCCGGAGATGGTGTACTCTTTGTAGTCCACCCTGAAATCACCGATGATCTCAGCTGTAAGACCGCCATCGGAGGTCCGAGTCCATGAGGAGATGCACCTATCAGGTGTACACACAAGAAGCGCTCTGCTTTCTTGGGCAGATACTGATGCTGCCAAGCAACCTATCGCGATGAGCGCGAGTAGGCAGACGGCGGACAGGATTCGTCTGGTTGACTGCATGGAGTGAACATCCCTCCTAAGGGAGAAAGACTGAGAGTAATATTCTTGCAGGAACAAGACCATTCCTTCCGGGACAGAGATCACGGAGTCGGTGCGGAGCAGTTTGACCTGCGGTTGACCATTTGATGGATAATATATTAACATCGCGATGGGGTGATGATTATGTGCAGATTTGCGCGCCGTCTTATCACATGGGCTGTTGTTGTGGCTCTCGTTCAGATAAGTATCGGAGCAATGGCGGCGGTGTCGTTTGATGACGTTGTCCCGTTGAGTGATCAAGCTTGGGAGCTTCTGTGTGCCCGTCTGTTCCGGATAGAAGAAGAGGTTGGTGATCGTTTCCCTCATGTGACGGAAAAACTGGTATGGCGGACCAGCAAGAGCGGAGAATGGACAGGCGGTTTTTACCCGGGAATGCTGTGGCTGGCTGAGCAAGAGGCTCGACGACGGGGCGACACGGAAAAGGCCGAGGTGCTACGGCAAAAGGCGCTGCAGTGGAGCGAACGGCTGGCTCCGCGACAGTTTGACACCGGGACTCACGATCTGGGGTTTCTTTTCGTCCCGACTTGGGTTGAGGCCTATAGTCGCACAGGGGACGAGCGATGGCGCAACGGAGCCCTCAATGCCGCCCGGTCACTGTCTAAGCGTTTTGCCCCGGGTGGCTTCATCCAATCATGGGGACCGATAGGACAAGGCCCCAATGCAGGAACGGTAATCATCGACAACATGATGAATCTGGAACTGTTGTACTGGGCGGCGGAGGAGCTGAACGATGATCGGTTGGCCGAAATGGCCACCAGTCACGCTCTGCTTACTCAACGCCATCATGTCCGGCAGGACGGCGGCAGCTACCATCTCGTCGATTTTGTCCGTAATACCGGGGCTAGGCTTCGAGGCCGTACGCATCAGGGCTTTTCGGCTAATTCCACGTGGAGTCGAGGACAGGCGTGGGGCATTGCCGGATTCGCCATCACCTATCAATACACGGGGAATCCGGGTTTTCTCGAGACGGCTCAGGAGATGGGCGAGTTTTTCATGCACAGACTGCCCGAGGACGGGGCGGCACCCTGGGATTTTGACGCACCGGCTCCGGCGGCCAAAGACACTTCCGCCAATGCCATCGCTGCCTACGGATTCTTGTGCATTGCCAGGCATTTACGGCAGGAACGCCCGCAAGATGCCGCCAAGTGGGTCGATCGGGCCCGATATCTGTTGCAGGCCATACACTCCTATTCGCTCTTTGCCCACCCCGAGCTGGGCGATAAGGGCGGTCTGCTGACCGGAGGAACATACAATTTCAAACAGGGCTCGGCGGTGGAGCAATCGGTGGCCTGGGGCGATTATTACTACCTACGGTCCTTGTTGGGCCTTGCCCAATGGGAAAGGGAGCAAGACTGATCCTCGTTTGGAGGCAGGCCCCAACCGGGGCATTATTTGCATCAAGGAGCTAAGCTGCAGCTCAGCGAAGTGCAAGGCGAAGAGAATCTCTCTTCGCCTGTTCTTTTGATGTTCCCCGTATCAATGTGGATTTCATCTTTGGGAGGGAATGCATTTTGCAGGCTGCTTCGCTCTTGCATGCTCCGTGGCCGCCGTATGTTCAATACGAAGGCTCTGATGGATTGCGTGTGCTGTTGAAAGCCAAACAGGGCGACATCGCATCGGCTTATGTCATCTACGGTGATCGCTACAAGGATGACATGTCAGGGCGCGCTACACTTAGCAAATTCGGATCAGACGGTATCCATGACTATTTCATGGGTCGGTTGAATCTGGTCAGCGGACGTTTCAAGTACGTCTTCTACTTGGAGGCTCGTGACGGACAGGAAGGGTGGTTCTCAGAGGCGGGATGGAGTCACGATCCGTGGTCAACACGAGTCTTTCAGATGCCGCACGTCGCGGCTTTGCCTGTCTGGGACGGACCCGATTGGGCTCAAGATGCGGTCTGTTACCAGGTGTTCCTTGATCGCTTTCGTAACGGTAACCCGCAAAACGATCCACCGAATGTCAGTGATTGGTGCTGTAACCCCTGTTTGAAGACGCGGCTTGGCGGCGATCTACAGGGGGTTATCGATGCACTGCCCTACCTGGAGGATCTGGGGGTCAGCATGATCTATTTGACTCCGATTTTTCTTGCTCCCTCGGCCCACAAATATGATCCCGTCGATTACTATGAGATAGACCCTGAGTTTGGTGATCTGGATACTCTGCGGACCTTGACCGCACAAGCCCATGCACGGAACATGTACGTGGTGCTGGACGGTGTCTTCAACCATTGCGGGGCAGGCTTTTTCGCGTTTCAGGACGTGCTGAAAAACGGCGAAGCCTCATCCTATAAAGACTGGTTCTGCATTCATGAGTATCCCGTGCGCATGTATCCGCCCAACTACGAAACGTTTGGCTCAGCCATAGCGGAGATGCCCAAACTGCGCCTTTCCAATCCGCAGACGGCTGAGTACTTTCTTGATGTGGCCACCTATTGGGTACGAGAGGCCCGAATCGACGGCTGGCGTCTTGACGTAGCCAATGAGATGGACCTTGAGTTCATGCGTGAGATGCGACGGAGCCTTCGTGCCATCCATCCGCAAGCCTATATCGTGGGAGAAATCTGGCACCCTGCCGAGCCATGGTTGCGCGGAGACACTCTTGACGGTGTGACGGCCTACCCTTGGAGAGACGCGGCTTTGGCCTTCTTTTCCGGCTGGCGTTCCGATGCTGCCTGGTTGGACGGTCAATTGACCAAGCATTATACCGGGGCGCGATCAGAGGCTTTGCGCTCTTCGCTGAATCTGCTTGGGAGTCATGACACCCCACGTATCCTGGAACTGATGGGCGGCGATCACGAGAAGGCCAAATTGTTGGCGGCATTTCAATTCGTCTCGCCGGGAATACCTCAGATCTATTACGGCGATGAAGTGGGGATGCGTGGATGGAGCGATCCGGAGTGTCGCCGAGGTATGACGTGGGATCCGGCCAAGCAGAATCATGATTTGCTAAGCCTCTATAGGCATCTGAGCAAGCTGCGTAAGCAGTATCCGGCGCTGCGTCGGGGAGGCTTTCGCTCGCTGTGGCATGCTCAAGGGGATCCGTTATATGCCATGCTGCGCACACATGAAAGCGGCAACGTGGTCGGTGTTTTCAACACGGCCTGGCATGAGCGGGAATTGGAGTTGCCCGGCGGGTGGCTCAGGTCGGACGAATCAATTGAGATGATCAATCTCACGGGTTGGGGCCATCTCATACAGAATGAACCAAAAAAAACAGGAGGCGGCGGAATACGTCGAGCAACGATCCCTCTGCGCATGGGCCCTCAGTCTGCGTGTCTTTTGGTCACGAAGTGAAAGTCTCGTCAAACAGACGCAGGGACCGAGAGACAAATCCAGAAAGAATCCGAGACAAAGGGTATTCGTCGTAGTGGTCCCGGGTGTGCCTTGAGCGCTCGAGATGACTGACCTCCCAGGCTCTTTTGGCCTGTGAGCGCAGGTGGTTGAGCGACATGGATCAAGGCAACGGACGGTGATCGCTCGTTAACGTTGCGTTCGTAGCGCTTCAAGAGTCCTAGAAGGCACATTATTGATGCAGTCCCGGGGAACATCGCGTCTATCGGCCCACCGGTACGGGCGTAGGGATCCCGGTCGGTGGGCATGGAATCGTTCCGCGGCGAACAACCGGGTCAGACGGGAACATAGGCAGTGCCAAGTAACAACAGGCAGGGAGGCAAGCTATGAGGGGTCCGTGGCGGGCGGGGAACCGCACAGAAAGGCTGGTGTGTGGCGGTTGGTGCGTCTTATTCCTGGTTGGTTTCTTCTTTTCGGTACCGACCGGGGCGACACCGCGTATGGAGTTGTTGGCGGCTCTTGGCTATCAAGACAAGCTGCAGTCGCCGTGTGCTCTGATCGGTGCCAATCTGAAACATCTGGGGCACAACTACGAGATAGGGCTTCATCTGTCCAGCGTGCTGACTCGCCAGGCTGATGACGGATTGGTCAGTATCGGTCTGGAGGGCGAGCTTTGGCGCATGCAACCATTATCATACTATGCTTCACTTCAGGGCTCGGCCTTGTTGCAGCAACAAGGCGACAAGTTGGGTCGGCGCTATGTGCTGAAGGGACACGGTGTGTTGGGAGGCATGAGAGGAGACGTTTCGGTAGGATATGTGGAAAGAAGCATAGCCACCTTTCCCTGGGAGCATGAGGATGTAGGCAACGGAATCATAGAGGGGAAGCCTTATGTTTTTTTGCAGGCTACAATGTCGGCCAATGTAGTCCATGAATGGGGTCTGAAGTGGAGCCAAGACGTGATCTTTCGACGCCACGTCGGGGAATCGGCGTACAGACTGGGGCTTACCACCGGCCCCGAGATAAGGTTAGGGCCGGGCTCTTTAACCGCCCAGGGGGGCGTCGTCTTGGGGGCTGATCGTATGAGGCCCATGGCTCAGGTTCGATTTGCCGTTCGGGATCCGTTTGAGGGCAAGACAGAGCTGGTGCTGTCAGCTGCGACCACGTCTGTGGAGCGCGACGTTCCTTTGTATCAGGCGTGGTATTCGCTTGAGCACGATAGGTGGCGCTTTCAGACTCTGTTGCGTCTGGAGCACCCCAATGACGGTAAGGCCGCCCCCACCGTTTATGTCTCCATACAACCGAAGATCTGATGCATTGAAAGAGGCCTCCGGCGGGGGAGGCCCTTGAACTTACCGTCCGAAGCGCGGACCGAAGAACGTGACGTAGGTGCCGCCCTCAATCTGCCTTTTGACATAGACGGCCAGCTCTCTGAGATGGTAGTCACCCCACATAGAGGACTCTGAGTGGGGAATACGGCTGCCGGAGGGTATGTGATCCCACCCGTTCGGACGGTGGTATACGGAGTGGAGAAGCAAGCCCTGGTGCTCGGGGTCAGTGGACAGATACGGCTCCCGGAACAAGGTGTCAGCCACTGTCAATCCGGCGGCCGTATAGCGTTCCGCCTCCGCATCGTTTTCAGCGGACAGGAAGGCTCCTAAACGTAGCAGACCCTGGGCGGCAATGGCTGCCGCGGAGCTGTCTACGGGTTCCCAGTCGTTGTAAGGATCAGCGGGCTTTTCGTAGTAATTCCCCAGATGCACCAGGCCGGGAGCTCCGGTATCCCAGTAGGGAATGCCGTCGGCGGCGGTATGCTCGATATAGAAGTCGGCGGTGGCCTTGGCCGCCTTCAAAAACAGGGCCAGAACGTCAGCTTTTGGGAAGGTGGCCGGAAAGTCTGCTTCGGGCACTCTGATGAGGAATTCGAGTTGCTCGGCATAGCCGGTGATGGCCCAGGCCAGTCCCCTTGTCCACGTGCTAAAGGGCGAATAGCCTTGTTGCGAATTGGGACAGCGGTACTGTCCGTTGTTGGTGTTGAAAACCGCCTCGTGAGCCACGCGGCCTCGAATATCGTAGGCATCTCGATCTTCTCCGAAGTAAACGTTGTACTTAGCCGTGTTGACGGCGTGTTCGATCAAACGCGAAAGCAGCGAGATCTTCTGATCTCCTTCACCCATGAGGTGGTGCCCGAGAATATGACCGAGAGCCAGAATCCGCAATGTGCGAATGGTGTCAACGAAAAGTGATTGGGGGCCATTGAAGGAATAAATGTAACCCGTGCCGTCGTGTGTCGTTGCCCAGCGGGAGGCTTGAACGGCGCTGGATGCTTTAAGGGCCAGCTCATACAGATCCATTTCCCAGGCAGAGGCGTTGTACTTGCCTTCCAAGGCCAGACGCCAGAGATTGCCGTAGGTGGAAACATTGTTGAATCCGTGGTCATGAACCCCGATGTGTGTGACGTGCGGGGCCATGCGGTCAATTGTCAAACGCCTGCCCAACTCCAACAGGGATTCGTCACCGGTGGCGTCGAATTGTAGAATAATAGATCCATACTGAAATCCCTGGGTCCATTCGGTCCACCCACGGGTGGTATAGCGCCCCTCCACCGTGAAAACGGGTGTACCCTCGCTTGGATCCCAGGCGGCTTGCAGATTCCTTATTTTTTGCTCAGACAGGGCAAAGAGGCGATCGACGGCAGGTGCTAAGTCTTGGACACGCAGTTTATGGTCTATTATCATGAGCGAAAAACCCCTTTCCGTAAGCGACGACAAGGTCTTCTTTCGCACGGAAAGGGTGTATTCCTCTTTTGATCATTGCAGCGGATGCGATCAGTAAAGAATAAAGCTACAGTGCAACGGCTCTTTGATGTGCAAGGGGGATGCGAGGATGGCATTGTTTGAACTGCTGTGGATCTTTTTTATCTTCAGTTCCTTGGCTCCGATGGTCAGACAACGACGCGTGGAAGCGGCGAGACTTACCCATCTGCGGAAATTGCAGGAAGAGCACGGTTCGCGTGTGATTACGCTTATTCACCGACAGGAGTCGATGAGCTTCTTGGGTTTGCTCACCCGGCGCTTCATTAACGTTGAAGACTCCGAGGAGGTCTTGAGAGCGATTCGCATGACCCCTGATGACGTGCCTATCGACTTGATACTGCACACGCCGGGCGGCCTGGTCTTGGCCAGCGAACAGATCGCCCGGGCCGTGATGAAGCACCCGGCGAGGGTGACGGTCTATATTCCGCACTACGCCATGTCCGGCGGTACGATGATCGCTTTGGCGGCAGATGAGATTCGCATGGACGAAAACGCCGTATTGGGTCCCATGGATCCTCAGCTGGGACAGTACCCTGCGGCTTCGATCGTTGCCGCAGTGTCCAAAAAGGACCCTAACAAGACCGATGACGAGACATTGATTCTTGCCGATATGGCCGAAAAGGCCCTCCGGCAGGTTCGGGACGTTGTCGCCGAGATTTTGCGAGACAAGCTTCAGGATCGGGCTGAAGAGGTTGCAGAGATACTGACCGGCGGGCGCTGGACGCATGATTATCCCCTTACGTGTGAGGCCTTGGCTGAGTTGGGCATTCCCGTCACCTGTGGGTTACCTCGCCGCATTTACCAGTTGATGGAGCTGTATCCGCAGCCGGGACAACGGCGTCCTTCAGTTCAGTATGTTCCCATTCCCTACCATCGCCACAATGGCCGCGATCAGGGCGGCGGGGAGGCTTAGACGGTAAGCAGGAATCGAAGGGTCAACGAAGAAAAGACAGAGCACATCATCCACTTGGTGTCCAAGCCGTGCCGTGAGGCTGGGGAGGCGGAATCATGTCCCAGCAGCAACAGGTGCGGCTTCTCGTTGTTCTCATTGCCGGTCTGCTCGTAGGCGTTGGCTGTCGATGGTGGATCACGATGGGACCCGCGCGGGGCAACCTGGTGTGGATCGGCGCCCCGCTGATGAGCAGGGCACAAGCTGCGAAGCTGCCGGAAAACAGAGCAGATGGATTGACGGTGCCCTTGGAGGCGGAAGCAGACGAGGCGCCATCGTTCGAAGTGACAGATGTTGAGGAAGTTGACGAAGAAGAGGGCGCTCAAGAGGCGGCTTCTTCGTCCGGCTTACTCGACTTAAACGTCGCCACGCAGCGGGACCTCGAAGCTCTTCCGGGTATCGGGCCCGTGCTGGCCCGCAATATCCTTGATGAACGCGCCAGGCGCGGTGGCTTTCTCTCGGTGGCTGATCTTCTCAGTGTGAAGGGGATCGGTCCGGCACGCTATGCGCGTATCGCCCCCTGGGTTTGCGTCACAACACCGGAGCCATGATCGGCAGTTCGCAAGTGCTGTTCGTAGCCGCTTTGGCTTTTGCCACCGGCATCGGCGCCGCATGGCACTGGGATGTCTTGTTGCCGCGACCGTGGTTTCTGGGACTCGTGACCGGTCTGATCTTGGCCTGGATACTCCCTCCTCGGGGTCGCTGTCGCACCGGAGTGCTGTTTGTCAGCCTTGTGTGCCTCGGCGGTTTGGCGGCCGCGAGTCAATGGATATGGTGGAGCGAGTGGGTCGATCAGGTGACGGATGTCGGCAGCTTGTCTGAGATGAAGGCCACACCGTTGCAGCTGCGAAGCGACAGGTGGGTGATCATCCCTGCCGCCGATCAGTGGCCGGGCGGCGCCAAAGGTCGGCCTCCGCTTCTTCAACTCAGGAGCGGAGCGTTGGACCCGATGCACAGTCTGCAGTCCGCGGATATTGGGCGCTGCATATGCGTTTCAGGACGACTGGTGGCCCCCAAACGGCCCGGCAATCCCGGTGAGTTCGATGCCGTGACCTACGCACTGAGCAGAAGTCTTATGGGTGATCTCCGTCTGGATGCCATCATCCCGTGTGCCGCCGATTCTTCAGTGCGTTTTTCGCTCCAGGCGGTCTTCAGCCGGATGCGGGCTTCATGGCGAGAAAACATCAGCCGGAGCATCCCGGGCGAAGCCGGTTCTCTCGTGGGGGCCATTGTCTTGGGTGATTACTCGTTACTGTCCGCTGAGGCACGCGAGATGCTGCAACGGGCCGGTTTGGCGCACATCACGTCGGTCTCTGGGCTTCACGTCAGCCTGGTAATCAGCACCGTGAGTCTGCTGGTCGGTGGGGCAACGGGCGGCTGGGGATGGATGTCTTTGGTGGTCGCAGCCTTGTTCGTCATGCTCAGCGGAGGCAGAGCATCCTCGATTCGGGCCTTGCTGACCGCCACCGTGGCCTTGCTCGGCCGTCGCCGGGGAGGTCGTGTGGATCCGTGGGCCTCTCTGTCGCTGGCCTGGCTCTGTCTGCTTACGGTCAATCCGGCTCTTTTGGGCGACTCGGGATTTGTGCTTTCGTTTTCCAGCGTGGCTGGTATCTTGCTCTTGGCCCGTCCGCTCATGATGACCGTGCACAGTTCAGGCAGCGTGAGTCAGAGATTGGGACGAAGGCTATGGAACGGCTTTGTGCTGAGCGTCAGTGCGCAGTTGGCGACGGCCCCGGCGTCTGCCGCTTTCTTCAACTCCCTTTCAGTGTTGGCCCCGGTAGTCAACATTGTGGGAGTGCCCCTGGCCACAGTGGTCTTGGTCACCGGACTGGCGGGTTGTCTATTGGAGGCATGCCGTGGATTCCTGCAGATCCCCGGCTTACCGCTTCTGTGGGTGGCAGGTCGCGCTGCCAACGCGCTCTTGTGGTTGGGGAGCCGTACAGGAGGGATAGGCTGGGCCGGCGCAGAGCTTGCCACCCCGGGTTGGGCGGCGACAGCGGCCTGGGTATGTGCCATGATCTGTGTTTCGTGTCTTGTTCGGATGCGGCATCTCCCACGTGTCTGTCGCCTACTGGGCTCGCGACAGATCGTCAGATGGGGGTTGCTTGCCGTCTGCCTGCAGCTCCTTGTCGTGATAGGGCACTTATGGCCTCCGCCGGGGACTATGAGTATAACCTTTTTCGACGTCGGGCAAGGCGATGCGATACTGATTCAGGCACCCCGAGGCCGGGCCGTACTGGTCGACGCCGGAGGGCGAACCCGCAACTGGGATGCTTCACGGCTGCTTGTGCCTCAGCTGAAAAGACTGGGAGTCAAAGAGATAGACGTGGCGATCAATACGCATCCTCATGCCGATCATCTGGGGGGTATGGCCGGAATCTTGGCCGAGCGCCGAGTGCGCTGGATGTGGGAGACCGGGCGGGAGACGGAGACTGTGACCTATGCCATGTATCGTCAGCGGTTGTCGGAGCGCAAAACACCGGTACGTCAGGCCCGGGCCGGCGACATCTTAAAGGTGGGGAATGTTGAGTTTCAGATACTGTGGCCACCCGCGGATATGGGGGTCCACCGCGATGTGAATTTTCATTCGATCGTATTGCGGGTGACGTTTGGACGGGTGGCGGTCATGTTGATGGCCGACGCTCCGGTGGAAGTGCAACAGGCGTTGCTTGAGAGCATGGCTTCCGTGGAAGCGGTTCTGTGGAAGGTATCGCATCAAGGGGCACACTCCAGCTTCGACGAGACTTTTGCGGAGGCCGTCAAACCTCAGGTCTCCGTGATATCCGTAGGGTCCAATGCCTATGGACATCCGACACCGGAGGTTGTTGACCGGTTGCAGGGGATGGGGGTTGTCTGTCGTACAGACTTGGATGGAGCCGTACGGTTCGTGACCGACGGGCGGAGATGGCGAGTCGCCGGGAGACATGGCTCAAGCTGTCAGGCCCGTGGCAGATTGTAGTCTGGCATACTTGGGGGTCAGGTTCTTGCATGTGGGCGAGTTGAAAAGGCAGTTGAGGGACAACAAGGTTTCCTCTGTGTATCTGATAGAAGGTACCGATGTGGTGGCGCGACAGCAAGCACTTGCGCTTCTTGCGGATCACTTCTGCCCCGGCGAGTTAAGAGATTGGAACATGCAGGAGCTCATCGGGGCTCAGGCAACGGCCCAGGAAGTAGTGGCCGCAGTGAAGACAGCGCCTTTTTTGGGTGAGGCGCGTTTAGTGGTGCTCCGCGAGTTCCATGAAATGCCATCGTCGGAGCAGCAAGACTTAGTGCAGGAACTCAATCCGGAATTGGAAAACGTGCTGGTGATCGTGGCTGACGCACTGGATAAGAGGACAAAAGCGGCACGGGCCCTCATGAGCCTGGCCGCTCATGTTGAGGTCAAAGAACCCGGTTCTGACAGTATTGTGTCGTGGGTCCAGCAATGCGCCCGTGATCAAGGTGTGACCATGAGCTCGGCGGCGGCAAAAAGTCTGGTGGATATCGCCGGCAGTGACACCGGCTTTTTGTACCAAGAGATCGTCAAGTTGGCGACGTTTTTGGGGCCGGCAGGCAAAGCCGACGAGGAGCAGGTCAAAAGCATTGCCGCCCGTGGCGAGGCAAAGACGGCGCAATTCACGATTTTTCGGCTCACAGAAGCCATTGCTGAAGGTCAGACAGCATTGGCACTGACTCTTCTCGCCGAACTCCTGGAGGCCGGCGAGCATCCATTGAGGGTGTTGGCCTTGATCGCTCGCCAGTATCGGTTGCTGTTGCTGGCCAAAGCCCGCGCCGCGGACGGTGTGGCGGCGGCGGCCCGGGAGGCGGGTATGCAGCAGTATCCGATGCAGAGGCTCTTTGGACAAGCGCGTCGTCTGAGTACCGAACAGATCGAAGCGGGTATGGAGGCCGTATTAGCCACCGACCTGGCGATCAAGTCAGGTGTTGAAGCCGTAGGCGCCCTGCAGATGCTCGTAGTTGGTCTGAGTGAAAGAAAAACGCCCGACGTTGGCGACGGGCGATAAGGCATAATGGTTTGTGAGACTAAGCACTCCGGTGCAGACGTTTGGCCATGCGTGACTTCGTGCGAGCGGCCTTGTTGGGATGTATGATACCGCTTTTTGCGGCTCGATCCAACGCCCTGGCTGCCTGGCGATAAGCTGCTTCTTTTCGCGGACCGTCTTCCGCCATATCGAAGTTCTTTACGTATGTGCGGATCGCTGACTTGACCGCCTTGTTGCGAGCCGTGCGTCTGACAGCCTGGCGGGCACGCTTTTTGGAAGACATGATGATAGGAATGTGTGGCACTCTTTCACCTCCGCTCACAGCAGAAAAACTGCTCTTAAGTATAGCATGAGTATTTGGTAAATGCAATTAGTCGGTTCCGGCGCGATTGACACGCGATGAGGGTGTCGGGCCGTTGTAGGCGGGTTTTCCGCCGATGACATTGTAAGAAGCTTATTCCATGGACCGGTCGCCGGTTGGGGCGAATCCCCGGATGGCCCCTTTGTACGGGCAACAAAGAGCCTCGCCCGCGAAAGGAGCGAGGCCGGCTCATCGCGTGCCTTCAGCTAAGAAAAAGCGTGACCGCATTTAAGTCCATATGAATAGTGGCGCTTACCGTCGACCCCTTGCGGATCATGGATATATGCATGCGGGGCCACAATCTCAGGCTGGTCTGATCATGATCGGCTGCGAGAAGATCATATCAAGTGCCGGAACGGGAGTCCCCTCATCCGGTCCGAATCTTTTGTCGCAAAGGGCCTCGGTCTCAAAGGTCCTGTGATTATGCAGCAACATGATCTCGTCGGGATTCAGCTTAGCCACAAGCTCGGGGGTCAGTTCCTGCCCGTCATCTAAGCGGTCGGGGTAGGCAATCGCTTCGATTCTGACAAACTTGCAGCCTATGTTCCCGTCCCGATCTTTGGGGAATGGAAAAAATGCCTCATTCCCGTCGGTGATTTGCGCCAGGCCTTCGTCAGTGGTAAAGCGAATCTGGGTATTGTGATTCTTGCCGTTTTCGTCGCCTGCCACACCGGCATCCACACCGAGCGGATTGCCTTGATCATCTTTTCGCACTGAAATATTTGTGAAGCGGAATTCGCTGTAGTCGTAGGGTTGAGCGATATTCCCCTCACCATCCACCGCTATGCTCCCCAGCAGCCCGAAAAACTGTCCCTTGCGATAGGCTCTCAAAGCCTCGTGTTCCTTGTTTGCCGTCTCATCACTGGGCAATAGGAGCACGTTTCTGCCACTGCCGTAGCGCCTGTGATCCTTAACGAAGAAGCCGAGACACCTTCTGCCCGAGCTCAGGATCTCATCCCATAGTATGTACGCGTGTAGATTGGAGCGGGAGTAACCGAATCGGCGCCGATAGTTCCAGACTTCGATCCCCAACACTCGCTCATCGTGATCCAGAATGGGGAAATAGTAATCGGCGGCGCCTTCGGGATGGTTGATCGTAATCCCGCCTCCGTCGGGAAAGACAAGCCCCTCGATTCTGTTTCCCTCTGCATCTGTTCCGACACCGTCCAACGCCTCGGCAAAGACTTGAGCGTACGGTCTGTTTGTGCCCTGCATCAGTCTGATACGCGTGATCTCCGTTGTGTTCTCATCAAATTCCATCCTGACGGTTAAGCTGTCCGAATCGGTCCGAATATAAAGGCTCCCGGACGATGTGATCTCGCGTTCGTGAATCCTCCCGGAACCGATAACCGCCAAGGAGCGCCGATCGCACTCGCTTCCGTCTTCTATCGTCAAGAAGGCGGAAACCTGATCAGCACCGAGATCGCCCTTTGGCCCCAGGTTTACGTCCAGCCTGTACACACCCAGCCACGGTCTTTCCGGGTCAAAACGACGCAGACCCTGAAAGGTGGCTTGTATAGGCGAACGGGCCAACTTCGATGTTTCAACGGCTTTGCCGTATCCCGAAGTGTAGTAGCTTCCGAGGGCGCATATGTGCATACCGGCATCCGTAAAGCTGTGGTGCTCCGCATTCGGACATCCGATGGCCTCGGGATGGGACTTCGCAAACTCCTTCGGTAAGGGATATACCGGTTTTGAGGGGTAGTAGTTTGAGACAGCCAGATGTCTGAAGCCCATCTTGAAAAAGTCTATCAGTGATTCATGGTCAGTAAACGGGGTCCAAGAGCCACTGTGCTGGTGTGACATCGAATGAACGTAGCTGCAGTTTTTCCAGTCAACATCCTGATAAGGATTCTCGATTGTCTGTCTGCTCATCGGCCCATCTCCTATGAGAGGAAATACACAGCTCATCAATACATTGCTCACAAATGGAGTTTCTCCTGTCTATGATCAGCCTCTTTAGTGAAGGAGACGTTCTTGCCGTTTCGAAAACCTGATTTGCGGTGTCATATCCGTTGATATGAATGGGGTAGCTATCTGAAAGCGGAAAGAAGGCGGTCTGTTCCATGAGAATCGTCAACCACGATATCCACGTCCATACCTTTCTTTCTTCCTGTTCCAGCGATCCGGAGGCCACACCTGAAAACTACATCCGCCGGGCGGCTGAATTGGGCCTAAAAACGATTGGCTTTGCGGATCATCTTTGGGACAGCAGCGTCCCGGGAGCCTCGAAGTGGTATGCTCCGCAGGATTTGGATCACATCTTACAGAGCAAAAAGATGCTTCCGGAGGACACACATGGTGTTCGGGTGCTGATCGGTTGCGAATCGGAGTATTGCGGCAACGGCAAGGTTGGTGTATCGCGCGAGGGGGCCGGGCAACTGGACTTCGTGTTGCTGCCCATGTCCCATTTTCATATGGTCGGTTTTGTCCGGCCGGAGACCGTCACTGAGCCCCGGGATGTCGCCGGGTTGCTGGTACAGCGATTCATGGAAGTCATCGATTCGGGTGTCGCCACAGGCATTGCACACCCGTTCCTGCCCCTGGGGTTTTTCGATCAGGCGGATGAGATCATCTCTCAGGTCTCGGATGTGCAGTTCGAAGACTGTTTTGGCCGGGCTGCCGAAGCAGGTGTGAGCATCGAGATCCAACCGGGTTTTTTCCCGCAGGCCTTAGGGGTGGAAAAACCTGGTCTGCATGATGAGACCTATATGCGGATGTTCTCCGTGGCCAAAAAGGTCGGCTGTTACTTCCATTTTGGCAGCGATGCTCACTCCTTGAGCAGATTGGAGACCGTGCTGGCCCTTGAACAACGGGTGCGGGAGCTGGGGATCGGCGAGGACGACATTCTGCCTTGGCTGCGCACAACTTCATCCTGAGCCTTTGGCACGGAATATTTCCCCTCCCTCAGGCAAAGATTAACTGTAACGCTGGGAGGGGAAAAGCGTGTTCGTGCATCGTGATTACGTTGTGGCCGGTAGCAAAGAAGTCAATGGGTTGCACTTTCTGCCGATCGTCGAGATCTGCTCCGGCATGACGTCACGATCGTGCGTGGGCACCGTTCGGCCGGTCGGGTTTGCGGTTTTGAGTGATAAAGCCGGTTACTGGCTTGTCGACCCTCTGTTGCTACAAGATTTGGCACAGGCCGTCCAATCCCGGATGTTTTAGAAGACGGTCGCGGAGGTGCAACGCTTGAGGAATCAGATGAGAGAAACCATCGGTGCGCAGTTTTTTGAACGTTACGGAGTTCGTACGGACTTGGCTCTTGAAGCCCATCAAGTGATCGTTGATCATGAGGGTCCGCCGGAAATACCCGGGGTGCGTGTGGAAAACGAAGAGACCGAGCATGCCCAGATCAGTCGGGTGAGCATTACCTCAGATGAAGGCGCCCGGCTGATGGGGAAAATAAAGGGCCATTACATCACTGTGGAGTCTGAGGCGTTTCGGCAGCACAATAAGGAGGCGCAAGAAGAGGTAGCCCAGACAGTGGCTAAAGAGATCTCCCGCTTTCTTGAGCACATCGGTCTGGCCGAAGATGCCTGTGTTCTCGTTATAGGGCTGGGTAACTGGAATGCCACTCCTGATTCGGTGGGACCGAAAGTGGTAGGGCAGCTCATGATCACTCGGCATCTGTACGAGATGTCCCCGCCGGAGCTCAGAGGCGGGCTGCGTCCGCTGGCTGCCATGGCCCCGGGTGTATTAGGCTTGACCGGGATTGAGACCGCCGAGATCGTATTGGGCGTGGCTGACAGAATCAAGCCCGGGTTGGTCATCTGCGTCGATGCGCTGGCGTCGCGTTCGTCCCAGCGCGTGTGTAGCACGATTCAATTGGCTGATTCGGGTATTCACCCCGGCTCAGGCGTCGGCAATAAGCGCATGGCCATTTCCCACGAGACCTTGGGCGTTCCGGTCTTGACGATCGGTGTTCCAACGGTGGTTCACGCCGTGACAATTGTCGGAGACGCCATGGAGCTATTGGCTCAGGAGATGGGCTTTCGGCCTCCGGTCGGTTTGGATGAGCGGCCGGCTCCGCTTTCCGGCCGACTTGACCCCAGCCTCATCAGAGTGAGGGAGACAGATCCTCAGGCGGCCGAACGGAACGCTCCGCGCCATGATGCCTTTGGTCTGCCCGTGGATCCGCGGCAAAAACGCTACATGATGGCGCAGCTGCTTCAGCCGTACATGGGGAGCATGATTGTGACCCCGAAAGACATCGATGCCTATATCGACGGCATTTCATCGACGGTGGCAGGGGCACTGAATGCGGCACTCCATCCGGCTATCGATTTGACAGAGATTGCCAACTACCTGAGTCGCACGACGTAGTATCGACAGGTCACTGCCTTAGCCAAGCGGCTACCGGGATGCTGCGAATCTCCCGGGCAAAATGAGAGACTGACATTTCGCCTTTCAGGACGGCAACCAGTTTGGGGACCACAGTCTCGGCCATGATACGGGCTTCGAGACTGGCCAGGCGGTCATCAATCGGCGGGGGGACAGCATTTTTACACCATTGCAGCAGTAGGCGCATATCTGCTTCGGGAAGGAGTGATTCCGCAAACCAACGCTCCAGCGATGATTGATGCGCGGGTACGGAGAAGGTACGGATGGCGACCCATGTGCCCATCTCGCGGCTCAAGTATGCGGCGACAAGAGCGGCGGCCCGAGTGTGATCGTCTCCTTTGTATTTGGCTTGGCGAAAGACGGCGTAACCGTAGATGTCGGCTGCAACCCAGGGGGTTTCACCGATCTGGGGAGGCGCTGTCCAATAGAGACTGCGCTCAACGGATTTCAGAGGCTTTGCGGTGCTGTCCGCAGCATGGCCGTCCGGAGAATCCATCATGCCTACGCGCCGCAGGATGTGGTGGAGGAGCCAAGGGTTCGTAGGAGCGATGGCTAAGGCTTTGCCGTCCCAAAAGCGCGCCAAGCGTGAGCGTGCCGCTTTCTCCACATCCGCCGGTATGAGACCTTTTTCCACCCACGTGAGTACTTGATCGGCCACCTTTTCAATGTCCGCTTCCGTCCATTGAACGGTCCCGTCGTTACCGAGAAGAGAATGACCGGTTGCTGAAATCATGAGATGGCGAAAAAAATCCGGATCAAGCACGTTGGCCGCCAGACCGCTTCCGCCGCTTTTTGTACGATTCTCGGCCAAGGCCTCACTCCACTGGTCCCATGTTCGAAAGGCAGGGGGGTCAGCGAGAGGATCCTCGGCGCGGATGATCCATCGTGCGGGGTGTATGCGGCTTGGAAAGGCCCACAGGTGCTGAAGTGTGGCCGCCTGAGCAGCGGCGGGCAAAAGATCGGCCCTCTCATCAGCACGCAAGTAATGCTGTAGAGGGACCTGGAACCGGCGCGACAGCAGTCGTACGCCGTTGGGCATGTTGACGACATCAGGAGCCTCACCTTGCTCCAGCGCATCACGGAGAGGGCCGTCGTCTTCATGCCAAGGACGCTGTATTACGTGGACAACAATATTGGGATACTCCTGATGAAAAGCCTCGACTCGCTCTTTCAGAGCTTCCTCGTAGGAGACCTTACTCCATGGCAGTAACAAATCATAGTCCCAAACCGTTATGTGGTAGTCTTTGTTGTCGCTGATGGCGGCCTTCGGGTTAATGCGCACGTTTCCCACCTTCAGCCTGGGGATCCAGGGTTTCCACAGCAGTGACAGCAGCATCAGGCCGGCTACGGCAACAAGCGGAGCTGATATGCGTTTGCGCCCCATGCGTATTCTCCCCCGCGCGGATTCACTTCAGACCGAGGATGTAGTATATGTCGGTGTATACGGTCCCGTCGGCAGGTAACCCGTACAGCTTCTGCAGATTGCGTGCGGCCGCTTCGGAGTTGGGCCCCCAACGGCCGTCTGCGCCGCCGGCGGAAAAGCCCAGCTCCTCCAAGCGGCTTTGCACCGCCACCACGTCTTTGCCGGTGCTGCCTAGGGCGATGGTGCGTCCGAAGTTGATGGCCGGTGTGTCACCGGTAACGATCACCTTGGTTCCAAGCGGAAGCCAGTTGTACAGCTCCTCGACGTCGCGATTGAACATGCGAATGCAGCCGGCACTGGCGCGCGTGCCGATGCTGTAAGGCTTGTTCGTGCCGTGGATGCCGTAGGTGCCCCAGGGCACGTTTAAGCCCATCCAACGAGTCCCAAAGCCGCTGCCCCAGTTGACGCCCTTATTGATGATCTTCCATTCTCCCACCGGAGTCCAGTACCAGTCCTTCTGCTTGCCCACAGCGATGGGATAACTCTTGAAAGGTTGGCCGTCTACGAACAGCGTGAGTTTCAGACGGCGGGTATCGATCTCCAGATGCATGGTTCCTTCCGGTTTTGGTGTCGAACTCTGGCTGGCGGGTATGGAGTCGCCGGCCAAGGCCAGCCAGGTGGCATCGCTCACCACACCGTCTGCCACAAGTCCTTGGTCACGCTGGAAAGCCCGAACGGCCAGTTCCAAGGTCGGATCGAAGACTCCGTCCGTGTCTCCGCTGAAATAGCCCAATGCCTGCAGCCGTTCCTGAAGCTCCAAGACCTCCGCGGCATTGGCGTGTGGACCGGGCAGTAACGGACCAGGCTCAAGACCACACGCGGGACTCCAGGCGTACACTGATCGGCAACAGAGTGTGAGCAGGATGATGAAGGCGAACATGCAGAGACGGCAATGCCCTACCAATGCTGAGTCACCTCCACACGATGTAATCCTATGGTCGGTCTTTGTGCTTTAGAATCGCTCAGTTCCACCCGATTCGCTCACCTACTCATACACACCAAGGATCCGTCATATGCTTTAAGTGCTTGTGTGTGCCGGGAGCGGGTGAGTCGATGCTGACCGCAGTTTATCGGGCGTATCTTAGGAGAATCTCGGGTAGGCGGGCCAACGGGCAGCGTGGTGATTGGACCATCCGAATACTCTTGATGATCATGCTTCCGCTGATGCTGTTCACGGTGATCAACCATCCGTGGTTCCAGCCTCTGTTGGGGCACATGGCGCGTGAGACCGCTCGTTTGACCCCGTCGGTAGGCGGGTGGCTGAGCATGGATGCAGTGCGGGGAAAGGCGATTCTGCAGGCCGCTTTGCCGACCGTGGCGGAGGTGGGGCGGGATCCGATCCCCAATTTCGGTTGGCGGCACACGTTGCGCTCATGGTTGTATGTAGTCCTCGGTTACGATATGTCACAACCCCGGACGCTGTTTTTGGCGGCCGTGCCCGGTCTGCATCTGCCACCTCCGGAGGAGACGGTGGAGTTGGCAGTGGTTCAGCCCAAAACGGAACCGATCGCAGAACCGGAGCCGGCAGCACATGATGTGGCCGCCTCGCCTCGATCGCCAGGCCGGGATTGGGGCCGGGAACCTTTGGTATTGATCTTCCATACACATACTTCGGAGATGTATGCCACCGGGGACGATGCGCCGAAGTCGCCTCAGCATTATCATATGTTCAATACGACCGATACGGGAATAGTACGGGTCGGTGAGGCTTTGGCTCGGACCTTGAGCGAACGTCACGGCATTCCTGTTCTTCACTCCAAGGCCATCCACGATTTTCCCAACTACGCGCAGTCGTATCAGCGATCCGCCACTACCGTGCAACGGATTCTGAGTAAGCATCCTTCCATTCGTCTGGTGCTTGATGTGCATCGCGACGGTGCGCAAAACGTGTCGTTTGTACGGCAAGTGGGCTCTCAGAGCGTGGCTCAGGTCATGGTAGTCGTCACCAAACCCATTAGCTATTCCGAGGCATTGCATCCGCGCTGGGCGGAGAATGTGCAGGTCGCCAACCTCATGAAAAAGACCATGGAAGCGATGTATCCCGGTTTGCTCAGGCCCTATGCTGTCGTGGGAAGGAACCGCTATAATCAGCATCTGCATCCACATATGCTGTTACTGGAGGTCGGCAATTACATAGACGACGAGAAGTATGCCCTGCGCAGCGCGGTATTGATGGCCGATGTGGTGGCCCGAGTCCTCAGTGAACTGCCGGCTGTCTCATTGAGGCCGTCGACGAGCGCGAGTCAGGTCACCTCTTCCGCAGTATCAGGAACGACGCAGGAAGCGCGCAGCGGCGTACAACCGCCCTTGCCACAGACACCCGCGCCGACGGTGCTCAAACGCTGATCATTTGCGGGAGCGGACACCGCGGCCGGTCTTCAGCGCATGTGTGAACAATGGTATCTCCTCCATGCGCAATGCAAGAGCGGCCAGCATATAGACCAGCGCTCCCGTTGAGACTCCGACGGCTACCTCCATGAGGCGTCCGCCGGATGACGCGGCGGCTGCGGCGGTCTTGGCTGCCACAGCCATGGCCGCTGACGCCAAGAGACTGAGGGAAGAGGAACGCAAAAGCCGCCGTCCGTCGATGCGGCCCATGGCCCGACGCAGCCCCCGAAGATAGCTCATCATGTTCCATATACTCGTCAATGAATAAGACAGGGCCAGACCGCCGTGCCCCAGGGACGTGAAACGGATGAAAAACAACCCGAGTAGAGTGTTGATGATAATGGCTTTTGCAGAGACTCGGACGAGCGTCTTGGTGTCTTGCAGGGAGTAGTAGACCTGAACCAAGATCTGAATGGCGGATTGCGATATTAGCCCCGGGGCATAAAACAAGACGGCATGCGCAGCCATGGCGGTATCCTTTGCGCCGAACTCACCTACTTGAAAAAGCAGTCTGATCAAAGGTTCACGCAAGACGGCCAGCCCGACGGCGGCGGGAATGGTGAAAAAAAGAGTCAGGCGCAACCCCTGGGAGAAGGTAGTCCGGAAGGCGTCTGTCTCGTTGCGGGCTATCAATGCTGAGAGAGTGGGGAGAATAACCATGGATACTCCCATGGCGAAGACGCCTAACGGCAGCTGGATAAGAGTATTTGCCGTACGCAGAGCGCTGATACTGCCTTCCTGAAGACTGGAGGCCAAAGAAGAAATGACAGTGAAGTTGAGCTGAGTGATCGAGGAGCTGATGACGGCGGGGCCCATCAGCGTGAACGCTTTTCTGATGCCCGGATGACGGATATCGAAAGCGAAAGGATGCGGCGACGCTTTTCGGACGAAAAAGGGCAGTTGTATCACGAAGTTGCTCACTGCTCCGATCACCGTACCTATGGCCATACCCATTATGCCCAGACGCCGACCGAGTGCGTAAGTGGCCAGGATGATCACGAGGTTGTAGGCGATGGGTCCCGCCAGCGGAGCTTTGAAGCTCTTGTAGGACTTATGAATACCCATGCCCAGACCCGCCAGGGCGGTGAAAGCCACGGCGGGAAACATGACGCGCATGAGAAGGATGAGCAGCTCTCTTTGTTCTCCGCTGAAGCCGACGGCGACCAAGGGAGCCAAAGCCGGTGTGAAAACCAAACCTAAGGATGTCATGAGGACAAGCAGCCCGATTGACATGGCGAAGAAAGTCCAAGCCATGCGCCAGCCCTCTTGTTCTTCATCCCGCGCCAAATACGAAGTGAAGACAGGTATGAAGGCAGCATTGAGGCCTCCGCCGACCAGAAGAAAAAACATCAAGTCCGGGATGTTAAAGGCGGCTCGGAAGACATCGGTGCGCCAGTCCATGCCAAATACCTGAGCGATGGCCCGCTCGCGTATAAATCCGAGAAGGCGACTGAGCATGATGAGCAGCATGATGCCGCCGGCCGTTTTGACTACGGGGCGTTCGGACAATTTTTGCCTCCCTTTGTGCGTTGCTTATCTTGTTTTCTCCTTCGTGCCCACAGAACCATGCCTGTCGTTCATCAACTCACAGAACCGATCAATGTGCTCAGAGCTTGTCCGTCCCTTTGCGGTGGGGAAGATCAATCGGTTCGGCTCTCCACGGATCGATGACGACGGACTCAGTGCATCCTTGTTAGGGGCAAATGTCAATGCTATACTTAAGTGTGCTATGCCTGGATGGCAACAATAGGGCGAGAGGTGGCCATGTTTGCAGAACCGCGTAAGGAACTTCTGTATTATTGCTCATATTGACCATGGAAAATCCACGTTGGCTGATCGGCTCCTGGAACGCACTAACGCCGTATCTGAGCGCGAGATGACGGAACAAGTCCTTGATTCCATGGATATTGAGCGTGAGCGTGGCATCACTATCAAGTTGCGGGCAGTACGACTGGAGTACCATGCTCGTGATGGTGAGATGTATACGCTGAATCTGATCGATACTCCCGGTCACGTCGATTTCTCCTATGAGGTGAGTCGGTCGTTGGCTGCCTGTGAAGGAGCGTTGCTCGTCATTGACGCCTCTCAGGGCATAGAAGCACAGACACTTGCCAATCTTTATCTTGCACTGGAACATGATTTGGAGATCATTCCGGTGATTAACAAGATAGATCTTCCGGGTGCCGACCCTGAAGCCGTGTGCAAAGAACTGGAAGAGGGTATTGGCTTAGATGCATCTGATGCCCTGCTGATCAGCGCGAAGACAGGCGTCGGAATTGACGAGGTTCTCGAGGCCGTCGTAGAGCGTATTCCCCCGCCCGGGGGAGATGTCGACCGGCCTTTGCGAGCCCTGATTTTTGATTCGCATTTCGACCCCTATCGCGGAGCCATAGCCTATGTACGGGTCGTAGATGGCCAGGTGAGCGTAGGATCTCAGATTCGTATGATGTCGAGCGGTCGTACGTTTACCGTGACCGAACTGGGCGTTTTCAGGCCCCACATGATTCCCGTCGATGAACTCAGGACCGGTGAGGTGGGTTGTCTCATTGCTCAGATGAAGGATCTGAGCGACACCCGCGTGGGAGATACCATCACTGATGCCCAACGGCCGGCGACGGAGGCGCTTCCGGGCTATCGCAAGGCCGTACCTATGGTGTTTTGTGGTCTGTATCCGGTGATCAACGAAGAGTACGGAGACTTGCGTGAAGCGTTAGAAAAGCTTCGCCTCAACGATGCGTCCTTGGTTTTTGAGCCGGAGACATCGATGGCCTTGGGATTCGGTTATCGCTGTGGCTTTTTGGGTCTGCTGCATATGGAGATCGTGCAGGAAAGATTGGAGCGCGAGTTCGACCTTGATCTTATTGCTACGGCACCCAGCGTGGTGTACAAGATCTATCGCACTGACGGGCAGGTCATCAGTGTTGACAATCCCGCTTCATATCCCGACCCGGCCACGATTGAGAAGGTTGAGGAACCCTTCGTACGGGCGGCTATTGTGGTCCCGAAAGACTTTGTGGGTCCGATTATGGAGTTGTGTCAAAACCGGCGCGGGCAGTACGTAACCATGGGCTATATAAACCCGGAGAGGGTGCGCCTGGAATATGATCTTCCCCTGGCAGAGATCCTGATGGACTTCTATGACAAGCTGAAGTCTCGCTCCAAGGGGTATGCGTCCCTGGACTATGAACTGATCGGCTATCGGGAGAGCGATTTGGTGAGGCTGGACGTTTTGTTAAACGCCGAGCCGGTCGATGCGTTGTCATGCATTGTTCACCGCGACAAGGCCTATGAACGAGGTCGACAGCTGACGGAAAAGCTTAAGGAAGTCATCCCTCGTCAGATGTTTGAGGTCCCCATTCAAGCCAGTGTCGGAAACCGGGTGATCGCCCGGGAGACCGTGCGTGCCCTGCGCAAAGACGTGTTGGCCAAGTGTTACGGAGGCGATGTCAGTCGTAAGCGCAAGCTGTTGGAGAAGCAAAAAGAAGGCAAAAAGCGTATGAAGCAACTCGGAACCGTGGAGGTGCCGCAGGAGGCTTTTCTGGCTGTGTTGCGGATCGGAGATGCTTGAGGAACCCACCTTTGAGTTCGGAAGCGCCGGTATTTATGTGCATGTCCCTTTCTGCCTGCGCAAGTGCCTTTATTGTGATTTCGTCTCCTATCCGGCTGTGCCGGATGAGATGAACGCCTATTTTAAGGCCCTCGTCCGTGAGATTCAGATTGTCGCCGACCAGCTGTCTCAAGTGTCGGTGACGAGTGCTTATCTGGGCGGGGGCACCCCCTCTGCTTTGCCTACCGCCATGCTATGCGGCATTCTTTCTCATATCCGAGCTGCCTTCAACCTCGACTCGCATGCGGAGATAAGTGCCGAGATCAACCCCGGGACCCTGGAAGCGGTCGATTTGGCGGCAGTCGCCGCCGCGGGAGTCAATCGCTTAAGCATCGGCGTGCAGAGCCTGGATGACGGCTTGTTGCAGCGCCTGGGGCGTGTACATACTGCCGGAGAGGCCGTGGACAGCATTCGAGCGGCCCGGGCAGCCGGTTTTCAGAATATCAACATTGATCTCATGTTTGGTCTGCCGGGCCAGAGCTTGAGTGATCTCAGGCAGACCGTTGACCGAGTCATCGAGCTTGCTCCGGAGCACATCTCGTGTTACAGCCTCATCGTCGAGCCGACGACCCCATTGGCCAAGCAACTGGAGAAACGAGAGCTTGAGCTTCCCGATGAGGATCTGGAACTGGCCATGTACGAGTGGGTCATGGCCAGGCTGCACGCAGCGGGATATGAACACTATGAGATCTCCAGTTGGGCGCGGCCGGGATATCGAAGTCGACATAACGAGCTATACTGGCGTAACGAATGGTACCGAGGCTTGGGGCCGGCCGCTCATTCGCACTGGGATCGTCAACGTTGGGCCAATGCTCCTACCGTCAAAGCCTACAGTCAGGCGCTTGACCAAGGAGTGCTCCCCGTGGTGGAGCGATGTCAGCTCTCTGCGGACGATGAGATGGATGAGACAATGATCATGGGGTTGCGTTTGTTGGAGGGCGTGAGCGAAGAGAGGTTTCGGACTCGTTACGGACGAGGGCTTGAGGCGACGTATGGGCCGGAGATCGTGCGTTTGGTCCGGCTCGGTCTTGTCGAGTACGGTTCTTCTCTCAGGCTGACGCGTAAAGGGTTGCTCATAGCCAACCAGGTATTTGCCGCTTTCTTGCGTTCACCTTGACAAAGCAGGGCAGCCGATGCTATGTTGGGATTGGTGATTAGCACTCTTCTTGCTTGAGTGCTAACGGACTGAAGGGTGAGCACTGGCCCTAACCCAAGCTTAATCAGTCTGAGGGCCTCCGGCACGTCGTTACGAGCGAATGACAGCGGCCCGCAGTGTCACCTGTGACAACCGCTCGATAGCGCCGGTGAGGAGAGCGTCACCACTGTCAGGTGTGTAGTATCATAATCAGCTGCGCGAGGATGACCCGGGGTGTTTCAGCACACTTCCGTTATCCCGCCGACCAACGTCATGTGTTTGAAGGAAGATGTTGCCGCTGATTATCCGGTGCCGGAGCGCCGTGATGATCGCGAGAGCGATTCGGCAGGATCGCACCTTTCAGGGTCCTTCAGGGAGCACGACATATGATTCCGGTGGTGAAGCAGGGTGGATAGGAGGAAAGAGACTATCCTGCGGGCTATCACCGACGACTACATCGAAACGGCCGAACCGGTAGGATCGCGGACCATCGCCCGCAAGTATGGTCTGGGCTTAAGTCCCGCTACAATTCGCAATGAAATGGCTGATTTGGAGGAGTTGGGCTACCTGCACCAGCCGCACACTTCAGCCGGGCGCATCCCTTCTGACAAAGGATACCGCTTCTATGTGGATGTGCTCATACCTGATCCCAAAATCTCTGAAGAAGAAGAACACTTTGTCCGAGAGAAAATGGTTGTCTCGCAGGTGGCCGCGGACGAGGTTGTTCGACGGGCCTTGCGCGTGTTGGGGCTCATGACGCACTATGCCGCGGTTGCCATTACGCCCAGTCTCATGGACAGTGTCGTACGTGCGGTGCGCTTTGTGCCCATCGATGATCGTCACGTCTTGGTCGTCGTGGTCACGGATCCGGGACTTGTGCAAAACCGCATCGTGGAAGTAGATCGTGTGGCACCGGAGGTGTTGGCTGAAGCCGGTCAACGTATCAGTGCCAGGCTGATGGGCAGCGCTCTGCGTGATGTGACTGTCGACATCTGCAGAGAGCTCGCTGACGAGGTGCCCGACCCGAGTCTTTATCCGGTTCTGATGGAGATGCTGATGGAGGGACTTACCGACACCTCCGAAAAGGTGCTGGTCGACGGAAGCATCAACCTCATGGATCATCCTGAATTCCGGCAGATCGCTCGCGCCAAGGCTTTGCTTGCGGCCTTGGAAGAACGGGAGCGTCTTCATGAGGTCGTCAGCATGAGTGTGGATACCGGTGTCGTTATAGGCGAGGAGAACGTCTACGAAGGGGTCCGGGATTGCAGCGTTGTAACTGCGACCTACGGCGGCGGAGGCCGGATCGTAGGGGCAGTGGGTGTGATCGGACCCACTCGCATGGAGTACGCCCGGGCGATTGCCGTGGTTCAGCTTGTGGCTGACATGCTTTCGGAAATGCTCAGGGGCACCTTGTCGGCTTAGACGTCATATTGGCTCAGTGGATTCCTCTAAGATGAAGAGCGTGAGAGCGTGCATGAGCATATTCATGCACGCTCATGGCAATGAAGACTTGTGCGTTCGTTAGGGAGGTCGTTACGACTTGGTGGGTTCAGACGTGCCCGAGCCGGAAGCGGGCAGGGAGGCGGTTTGTGACCAGGCTGAGGCTGTCGAACCAGTAGAGGCAGCTGAAGACAAGGCAATAGAAGAAGCCGCCGAAGACAAGACAGTCGAAGAAGAGGCTGCTGAAGACAAGACAGTCGAAGAAGAGGCCGCGGAAGCTGAGGAAACCGACAGTGACCGAGAGGCCGAACTGGCTGAGAAGCAGCGGCAGATAGAAGCCTTGGTCGTTCAGAACATGCGGTTGCGTGCGGATTTTGAGAACTTCCGCCGTCGTAATCAACAGAAGCTTGAGGAATACTCCCAAAGGGGAGCCGAGCGTCTGATCAATAAGCTGTTGCCTGTCTTGGACGATTTTGACCGAGCTTTGGAGGCGTCCTCCGGTACCCGAGCGACGGAGGGTCTTGCCCAGGGTGTCAGCATGGTCAGACAGGCACTGTTGGACGCACTCTATTCCGAAGGACTGTCGCCGATAGAGAGTGTAGGCTTGGCCTTTGATCCCAACTACCACGAGGCGGTGGCGCTCGAGGAGTGTGCTGAGGGCAGACTATACGTCGTTGAAGAGTATCAAAAAGGCTACATTTTTGGTGGTCGCGTGCTGCGTCCCGCCAAGGTCAAGGTGGGACCTTCAGCTGAGCCCTTGGCTTGATCGACCTTCTCAGACTACGGTAGTCTTTGAAGGTCGATCGTGCTCGGTGACGGCCGCACGTTCACTTGTTCTTGAGTGCTTCGAGCACCACGTTACGGGCGAGCGACATAGGCATTCCGGGGCACTTCGTCGGCTCCGGATCTTGCGGCGCCGGTTAGACTCGACCGATGGGGGCAACGGCAGCGTCACCTGCAGACCGCTCAGAAAAACCTGCGAGAAGACCGCTATCGCCGGAAGGCCCGTGGCGCCTTCACAGGCTAGCGGGCGTGGGTCCGTGGTGTTTCAGCGCGCCCTGTCATCCCGTCACGCAAGTCAAGCGTTGGAACGGAGAAGTTGCCGCCGATCATCGGGTGCCGGAACGTCGGCTTCACGCAGGCGCGATCTTTAGGGGGCGCACCATCCGTGGTGCTTCCCGGACAACCAGACAAACTAGCAGTCATGCATGGTGTCGGTTGACGATCTTGATGTCGACGGATACCACGAGAGTGGAGGAAGGATATATGAGCAAGGTGGTCGGTATTGATTTAGGCACCACCAATTCGGTTATCGCGGTCATGGAAGGCGGGGAACCGACGGTTATCCCCAACGCTGAGGGTAGCCGGACGACACCGTCGGTGGTAGCCTTCAGTCAAAAAGACGGCGGTCAACCGGCGGAACGCCTTGTTGGTGCGGTGGCCAAGCGACAGGCGGTCAGCAACCCTGATCGCACGATTCTGTCGATCAAAAGGCAAATGGGTACCGAGTACAAGGTTCGCATAGACGGTCGCAATTATACTCCGCCGGAAATCGCGGCCATGATCCTGCAGAAGCTTCGGGCGGATGCGGAAGAGTACTTGGGAGAAAAGATCACGAAAGCCGTGATCACAGTTCCCGCCTACTTCACGGATGCTCAACGGCAGGCCACCAAGGATGCGGGCACCATTGCCGGTCTTGAGGTCTTGCGTATTATCAACGAGCCTACCGCTGCGGCTCTCGCCTACGGTGCAGAGCGGGACGAAGATCATACCGTCTTGGTATTTGACCTTGGCGGGGGAACGTTTGACGTTTCCATTCTGGAACTCGGCGACGGAGTTTACGAAGTCAAGGCGACCAGCGGGAACAACCGCTTGGGCGGCGATGACTTCGATCAGCGAATCATAGACTATCTGGTTAGCGAGTTCGAGAAGACCACCGGTGTTGATCTTAGAAAAGATCGTATGGCTATGCAGCGGGTGAAGGAAGCAGCTGAGAAGGCCAAGATAGAGTTGTCCGGAATCACACAGACCACGATCAACCTGCCTTTCATCGCCATGAAACCGGATGGTCCGCTGAATATGGATATCACTTTGACGCGGGCCAAGTTCGAGGCCTTGACGAAAGACTTGGTTGAGGCCACCATGGGACCAACCAAGCGGGCCTTGGCTGACGCGGGGCTGAAACCCCATGACATTGACCGTGTGATTCTGGTCGGCGGCTCTACTCGTATTCCGGCCGTTCAAGAAGCCATTCGTCAGCTCATAGGCAAGGACCCTCACAAGGGTGTGAATCCTGACGAAGTGGTGGCTGTGGGAGCGGCCATTCAGGCAGGAATACTGGCCGGTGAAGTCAAAGACATCGTACTTCTGGATGTCACTCCGTTGTCGTTGGGTATCGAGACGTTGGGCGGAGTCTTCACGAAATTGATTGAGCGCAACACGACGATACCGACCCAGACCACAGAAATCTTTTCCACGGCCGCAGACAACCAGACCGCAGTCGATATTCACGTGCTGCAAGGCGAGCGGTCGATGGCTGCGGATAACGTCACCTTGGGACGTTTCCAGCTGAGCGGTATCTTACCCGCTCCCAGGGGAGTGCCGAAAATAGAGGTTTCTTTTGATATAGACGTCAATGGTATCGTTAAGGTCTCCGCCAAGGATCTCGGTACGGGAAAGGCGCAGGAGATCACGCTTACCGCACGCACAGGCCTCAGCGAACAGGACATTGACCGCCTGGTTAAAGAGGCGGAGGCTCACGCCGAAGATGACCAACGGCGCAAGGAGCTGATTGAGGCCCGTAACGAGGCAGATGCGCTCATCTACTCCGCGGATCGTACTCTCAATGAAATGGGAGACAAGGTGACTGATCAAGAACGCGAAGAGATAACCGAGGCACAAGAGGCTCTGAAGGCGGTCATGGGTGGCGAAGACATTCAGGCCATTAAAGACAAACAAGGTGACTTGAGTTCAGCGCTGTATAAGGTTACTTCTCGCGCCTATGAAGCGGGGCATGCATCTGAGTCGAGCGACGGCGACGATGATCGAGCCAGTGAGCCGACCGTGGATGCCGATTTCACGGTGGATGACGATTTTACGGTAGATGACGACAAAAGCTGGTCGTAAGAGTATGGTGACGGTGGGATGCGACACATGGGCGCCGCGCCCATGTGTCGCCGCGTACTGTGTGGAATAGCTGCCGGGGGGCGAAAAAAGGCGTGGCAAAAAGGGACTATTATGAGGTCTTGGGGGTTGGTAGAGACGCCTCAGAGGCTGACATAAAAAAAGCATACCGCCAGTTGGCTCGCAAATACCATCCCGACGTGGCCAAAGATGATCCACAAGCCGAAGAGAAGTTCAAAGAAGCCACGGAGGCTTACAAGGTCTTGTCTAATCCGGAGGCGCGGGCGAAATACGACCAATTCGGTCATGCCGCCTTTGATCAGCAGGGCGCGGGATCCGGCGGCTTTGACCCCTTTGGAGGCTTCGGTTTCGATGATCTCGGCGATATCTTCGATGCGCTTTTCGGTGGGGCGACCAGGGGTGAAAGACGTCGCGGCCCGCAAAAAGGCGCTGACTTGCGCTATGATGTGACCTTGGAGTTCAAGGAAGCCGCTTTCGGAACGAACGTGGAAATCACCGTGCCTCGCAATGAAACATGCCCGCACTGCCACGGCAACAAGGCCGAACCGGGCACGCCCATCGTTACTTGTGAGGTCTGTGGAGGCAGTGGAACGGTGCGTCAAGAACGGCATACGCCTCTTGGTCGCATGATGAACGTAATCACGTGTGGCAGATGTCAGGGAGAAGGCAAGACTGCCAAGCAGGCGTGTTCCGAATGCCAAGGGCGCGGGGTCGTCCATCGTCGGCGTCAGATAAGGGTCGATATTCCGGCCGGCGTCGACAATGACACGGTAGTGCCCGTTCCCGGTGAAGGTGAGGCGGGAACCAGAGGCGGTCCGCCGGGAGATCTGTATGTGTTTGTCAGGGTCAAGCCGCATAGATTCTTCCGCCGGGAAGGCAACGATGTCGTGTGTGAGATCCCGATCAGCTTTGCTCAGGCGGCGCTCGGGGATGAGATTGACGTTCCCACCTTGGACGGAAAGGCGAAGCTAAAGATTCCCGAGGGCACGCAGACGGGCACGGTCCTTCGCCTGCGGGGATTGGGGATCCCGGGGATCCGCGGGCATGGGCGCGGTGATCAACGGGTGGTCGTCAAGGTGGTGACTCCCACGCGTTTGACTCCTCGTCAGCGTGAATTGCTTCGGGAGTTCGCCGGTCTTTCGGGAGACGATAGCGGTATGAACGAGCAGCAAGACAAGAACCTGTTTCGCCGGATGCGTGAAGCCTTTGGCAGTCAAGGGCGCTCCGAATAGGCAGGGGGACTGACGCTTTGGATGCTCAAGATTGGCTTGAAGTCAGTGTGGTCACAAGTCCGGAAGCTGTGGAAGCGGTCAGCGAGATGCTAATGGATCAGGGAGCCAATGGCGTGGTCATCGATGACCCTCGAGTTGTGGAGCGGCGCCTTGCTGAGTTAGGCACGGAGCTGATTGATGAGCCCGGTGTGCGCCCGATGTCAGGCGATGCGGTTTCGCCCGGATCGGACAGTGTCACGGTGAAGGCCTACTTGTCGGTCGAGGCTCCTGATGGACTCTTGGCCGATCTGGCGGAAAGGGTAAGGCGCCTGGCACAGATGGGCCTTGATCCGGGTGTGGTTGAGGTATCGGCCCGAAGAGTGCGTGATGAGGATTGGGCTCACTCATGGAAGGAGTTTTACACGGTGCAGCACATCGGGCACCGGTTTGTGATCGTGCCATCGTGGATCACATACGCGGCTCAGCCCGGGGAAGTGATCGTGCATTTGGATCCGGGCATGGCATTCGGGACCGGCATACATCCCAGCACTCGGTTGTGTCTGGAGGTGTTGGAGCAGACAGTCGCTCCGGGGACTCACGTGTTAGATGTGGGGACCGGCTCCGGTATCCTGGCCATCGCCGCGGCCAAACTCGGGGCCCGAGTCCACGCGCTCGACATCGACCCGCGGGCGGTGTCGGTGGCCCGCGACAACATAGGGGCCAACGGCGTGATGGCCAATGTCACGGTGGCGACCGGAAGCATTGAGGATGTACAAGGAATGAGCTTTGATATCATCGTGGCCAACATAATCGCTGACACCATCATCGACATCTTGCCAAAAGCGGCCCAACTGTTGCATCCGCGGGGGTGCTTTGTCGCTTCCGGGATCGTGGTCGGACGCCTGGAAGATGTACGCACCGCTTGGGCGGCCGGCGATTTGGTGATTACCGAAGAGAGGCAGGACGATGAATGGTGTTGCGTGATCGGCGGGTTTAGATCATGAACCTTCCTCGTTTTTTCGTGACATCGGATCAGCTGGAGCCAGACGTCGACAAGCGAGTGAAGCGGGTTCTCATCACTGAAGATGAAGCCCTGCATGCCGCCCGTGTGCTGCGTTTGGTTGTCGGGGATCAGGTAGTGGTCTGCGACGGATCCGGTATGGAGTACTTGGGCGTTCTCAGGCGCGTGTCAGTTGCTGAATGTCTGGCTGAGATCATCGCCGAACGATATGGCCCTGCCGAACCGCATATCCGATTGCATCTTTTTGCGGGTCTGTCAAAGGCTGACAAGATGGACTACCTGATACAAAAATGCACGGAGCTCGGAGTGACGGCCATTCACCCTGTGGTTACGGAGCGTAGCGTAGTGCGTCTGAAGGGTGAAAAGGCCGTGGCCCGCACTCAGCGTTGGCAGAGAATCGCCCGTGAGGCCGCTAAGCAGTGCGGACGGGCGCGCTATCCTTCGGTCTCATCGGTGGAACCTCTGCAGGCGGCAGTGAGTCGTCATTGTTGCCGGCCTTTGGTCGTGGCCTGGGAGGAAGCCTCAGAACCCTTGCGCCCATACCTCGAGCAATGTCACTCGGTTTCCGAGATAGGATGCGGTGCGGTGATCGGGCCAGAGGGTGGTCTGTCATCTGACGAAGTAAAGGGTCTGCAAGAGCTAGGGGCCTTTGTCGGCGGTCTGGGGCCCCGCATCCTGCGCACGGAGACTGCCGGAGTGGTGCTGGTGGCACTGATGGCAAATGCCCTTGGCGAATTGGATAGGGTGGCCAAAGACGGTGACGGAGGTTGGTCATGCGTATAGGGGTCTTATCTGATACCCACATCCCGGGTCGGGCTCGTAAGATTCCGGATGAGGTTATCGCCGGTATGGCGGGTGTAAGTCTGATCATTCACGCCGGTGACATCGTGCATCAGGATGTATTGTCGACCCTGGCTGCGATCGCACCGGTCCACGCGGTGTATGGCAACATGGACCCTCCGTCGCTGCGAAGGGCTCTGCCACGCCGACGAGTCGTCGAAGCAGAAGGATATCGCATCGGTATCATACACGGTGATGGGCGGTATGGCAGTACACTCGCTCGTGCTCTAAACGCTTTTGACGACGTGCACTGCATCGTCTTTGGGCACTCGCACCGACCCGTCTGCACCCGCCATGGTGATCTTTTGTTGCTCAATCCCGGGTCGCCGACTGACAGACGTCTGAGTCCCAAGCATTCTTACGCCATCTTAACCGTATCGACGTCTGGGTTGGAGGGCGAGATTGTCTACTTCGACTGATGAGCTCAAGTTGTACGCCATCGCTGATTTGCATTTGCCGGGCGGCCAGGACAAGCCTATGGACGTGTTCGGCGTACAATGGCGTGACCATGTGACCCGTCTGCGACAGGCATGGGTTGATCTTGTCAGTGATGAAGACTGGGTGTTGGTGCCGGGCGACATCTCCTGGGCAATGCGCCTGGAAGAAGCCTTGCCTGATCTGCATTTTCTCGGCAGCCTTCCCGGTCGGATCATTTTGCTGCGCGGCAATCATGACTATTGGTGGCAAGGCATCGGCAAGGTACGCGGAGTGTTGCCGGCCAACATGTACGCCATACAAAACGACTGTATACTGCTGCCCGACAATACGGCAATCTGCGGGGCCCGTGGATGGGATCTTCCCACCAAAGAAGGGATCAGTGCTCACGACATCCGCATCTATGAACGTGAACTCCAGCGCTTACGGATGTCGCTGGAGCAAGGTCGCCAATCGGGGGCCCGTCGCTTGGTGGCCATGATGCATTTCCCCCCGGCTGAGACGGGAGGCATGCCGACAGGGTTTACGGCGCTCCTGGAGGAGTATGACGTAGCGATCTGCGTGTATGGCCATCTTCACGGCGACTATGGCAGACGAGCCCTCCGAGGATGCCATCGCGGTGTCTGCTACCGGTTGGTATCCGCCGATGCCCTGGATTTCCGCCCTTGGTTGGTGAGCGAGCTTGACTAGGAGCAGACACGCTCTCCGGTGACCAGGTAGATCACACGTTCAGCGATGTTGGTGGCGTGATCCGCGATTCTCTCCAAGTGCTGGGCGACAAAGAGCAAGTTGAGGGCTTGCTGTGCATTCGCCGCATCGGTTCCCTGGATGATCAGGCCAAGCAGCTCGTCGTGCAGTTCCGAATAGAGCTTGTCGATCAGGTCGTCTTCGCCGCGGACTTTTTCCGCCAAGGCCGTGTCGCGACTGACAAAGGCATCGAGGCTTTCGTGAACCATTTGGCGGGCGAGGGTTGACATGCGTGGGATATCCACCAGAGGCTTGATCAGAGGGTTGGCACCGATCCTCAAGGCTATGAGAGCGATGGCGGTGGCATGATCGGCCATGCGTTCCAGATCGGTGATGGCTTTGAGAGCGGTGGTCACCGTTCGCAGGTCGCTGGCTAAAGGATGATGCAGGGCCAGGATGCGTATACAATCGCCTTCTATGCGTCTTTCCAGGTCATCGATGACTTTGTCACCTTCAACGACCGACTTGGCGAGTTCCAGATCTTGCTCCGACAAGGCGCGATCTGCATCGCGTATGGCTTCTTCCACAAGAGTGCCCATGCGCAGAATGGCGTCGTTGATGCTTTCCAACTGGTGGCAGCAACGTCCCTCGTTCATGAATCGGTACCTCCAGACGGGTCGCGTGATGATGAACGACTGATCAATGAGAGCAGTTTTTTGTAGTTTCCGGTCAGGAAGCTTTCAGTACGCGGATCTTCAGGACGCTCAAAAAGGCTCTCCGTGGATCCGATTTCTACTATCTGACCACAGCAGAGGAAAGCCATCTTCTTGCTTATCCGTCCGGCCTGATCAGGCTCTCTGGTTGCCCATATCAGCGTCATGGTTCCAGCCGCCATGGCTGCCATCACAGTATCCTCGAAACGGGCTCGTCCGATGCTGTCGAGTCCGCGGGTAGGATCGTCAAGCAACAAGAGACCAGGGGATGTGGCCAGGGTACGGGCCAGAGCCATAAGACGAAGCGTGACCGGGTCACTGGCATTATACGGGCGGCGGAGGCGGCCGCGCATCTCCTGCCACAGCCCCACCAGACGCAGGACCCGCTCAGTCTGTTCACCGACTTCCTCACTTGAGTGGCCTCGCAGCGACAAGCCAATTTCCTCAAGAGGCGTGCGAGCCAAAGGCGCGGGTATAAGCAGTCCGACACGTCGCCGCAGCGAGCGCGTAGCGATGCGCGTTACATCCATTCCCTCCACAAGAATCCGACCTTCAACCTGAGCACCCGGCACTTCATCCAGGAGCCGATTGATCGCCCACATCAGGGCTGATTTCCCGGAGTTCACCGGACCCACGATCGACAGAGTCCCACCCGCGACCACCTCAAAGGAGACTCCATCCAGAAGCTGCACTTCGTCGACTCGCGCGGTGAGGCTTTTGACCGTTAAAGAAAGCGGATTCGGCGGTTCAGGTAGCATCATGGCGAAGATCCTCCAGCGTAGTGGATAGGTCGCCTTCACGAATACGTGGGCGAAGCTCGAAAGAGCGTAAGATCAGAGCACCCAGTTGAGCCACTCCGGCCATCAACGCCCAAACCAATGCCGGGGCCGCGGACAGACTCTGACGTGAAGAGTACAAGGCGTTCAAGAATGCCGCGCTCGCCAACCAGGCAGCCGTGGAAGACAGAAGCTGTGCAGGCAGAAAGACGCGACGATGAGGCTCTTGAGTTGGCAGTCCCAAAGCCCCCGCCGCGGCGGCAGTTGTAGCCTGACCCAATCTTAACATACGCCTGACGGCACCGGCATGGGCCCATCTGGCAGCGGCAAGTTGGATAAACACATACACCGTGAGTCCCGCCACGGCTACTGACAGCCAGATGGGGCGCTTGGCCTGTGAGCCTATGACTACCGGATAGGTCCAGATGATAGGCGACAAAGCGGCCAGATGCACGGCAATCCGTGACCCGGAGTGGGAGTGTGTCAGAATTCGGATACGACTCGTTAGCAAGGTCACAAGACTCGCACTGCCGACTATGACCAGTGCGTCCGTCAAAGCTCTCGCCATGACTTCCGGCGGCGGGGACACAGTAGCCAACTGGGCCTGCGCTCCGCCGGTAATCCAAGTGCGCAACACGGCCAGACCGACCAGTTCCAGCACGGCACCGATAACCAAGAGAGTTACGGTAAAGTGCAGCACCAAAGATACTGTAAACTCCGATCGGGGAATGACGCGCAGACGGGCAGGCAATTCAGGCAGTGGGCCGAACAGAGGCGGATAGATGGGTCGACCAGTGTGGCCCACAAAAGCGGCGAGTGATTTCCGAAAACACAACATAGAAATACCTGAGAAAACGATCGCCCAGAAAATGCCTTGCCGCTCGTTGGCAATCCCAAACAAAGCACCGAAGTCGGCGAAAAGCCGTGATGCGTAAAGACCGATTGCCGCTTGAAGCTCAACGGGGGCCTTGGAGATCGTAGCCACTCCGATTTGCCAAATGGATAATCCCAAGGCGCGGCCGGCAGCCAGCTCTTCTCCGCGGGGTTCGAGAGCCTGCAACAAGAGAAGAACGCCCAGTGGCAGGTGCGACAATATGATGATTCCGCTGCACAGAGGAAATGAGATATGCTCCCTGGAGGTCAGGATGAGAGCCAAATAGCCGGCCCCCGACAGGGCGGTGGCCCACTCTACACCCAAGCGCACCCATCCGGCGACGCGATGCGGCAGAAAAAAGGCTATGGTCGCGCTCGTAAGACCCGCAAGCAGCAGACTTCCTACTGCTATACCGGTTACTGCCGGCAAAGAGGCCATTGAGTTCAGCCCGATCCCCCCCAAAAGGCTTCACTACCTCCAAGTATAACACCTTTAGCGCGATACACCCTGTTTACGGGGTAGTAAACAATATGTAAAGACTCCCCGAACTCAGTGATCGCTTACTGCGGAAAGGCCATGGTGAAGCGACTGCCATGCCCCAGCCTGCTCTCAACATGAACCTGACCGCCGTGTTGTTCAACGACATGGCGAACGATGGAAAGGCCGAGACCGGTTCCGCCCATGGCTCTCGAGCGTGCTTTGTCGACTCTGTAGAACCTCTCAAAGATGCGGGGCAAGTGTTTGGAAGGAATGCCCTGACCTGTGTCACAGACGCTGATGGCGATCCGTCCGTCCTCGGTGTTTTTCCCCTCGATCCAGACCTGTCCGTCTTTTGAGGTGTACTTGATCGCATTATCGAGGAGGTTTAACAACGCTTGACGCAATAGGGAGGCATCAGCTTTGATTTGCAGTCCCGACGGCACTTGATTATCCAGTGTGACGCCCTTCTCTTGCGCCATAGGGGCCACAAGCTCAAGAGCTTGCGTCACTTCCGCACGGACGTCCAAGACTTCCAGGGTTATGGCCGTATCGTCTGACTCCAGACGTGATAATTCCAGGAGGTCATCAACGAGATGCGCCAGCCGATCGGCTTCGCCCGAGAGGATGTTCAGAAAGCGGGCGCACACTTCAGGATCGTGCATCGCTCCGTCAAGCAGGGTTTCAAGGAAGCCCTTGATGGATGTGATGGGAGTGCGCAACTCATGGGAGACATTGGCCACAAATTCAGAACGGATTCTTTCCAATTGCCTTAGTTGCGTGACGTCATGCAGCACGGCGACCGCTCCCGACAGCTTGCCCGAAGCGGTGCGAACGGGGGCCACTTCCGCCTGTAGGTGACGAGGCGGCACGTCGATGGTTTCAAATTCGTAAGTAGTAGGCTGTGCTCCGCCCAGGGCCTCCTGCATGGTACGCGCCAGTTGCCGGTGGCGGATCACTTCCAATACATTGCGACCTACTACCTCCTCGGCCTCAACATGAAAAAGGCGCTCGGCTCCGGGATTGATAAGCGCTATGCGCCCGGATGCACCCAGAGCTATAACCGCATCACGCATACTCGTGAAGACGGCGCGCAGGCGATCGCGATCGTGCTCCAGTTGTGTCAGACGCTGCTGGACGCGCTCTTGCATCTCTTGGATCGCGGCGGCCAAGCGCAACAGTTGGGGTCCCGGCAGTACGGACAGACTTGGCAGCTTGCCCTCGGGCCACTGCACTACAGCTTCTTCGAGTCTTTTTAGACCTTCTTTCGCTCCGGCGATGCGAAGATTCAGATGCCAGACGAGATATGCCGCTGCTCCGGCGGGGAGCAAAGCCCAGGCCCACCATCCAAGACCCAGTAACAGACCGGCAAGCGTCGCGGCTACGGCGAGGGCGCTGATCAGGCCAAGGTGTTCAGGCATCTTGTCGGACCTGCTCTCTGAATCGGTATCCTATGCCATGCACGGTTTCGATGTAGCGCGGGTTCTGCGGGTCATCGTTGATTTTCTGTCTGAGACGCCGTATATGGACATCCAACGTGCGGGTTGCCCCGGCGAATGCATAGCCCCATACCTCTTCTAACAGAAGATCTCTTTCAAGGGCTTTGCCGGCGTTTTCAGCGAGCATCTTCAACAAATCAAATTCTTTGGGAGTCAGTTCGACAGGTTCTCCGGCGATGGTCACTTGGTGTCGCTCGCTGTCGATGACCAAATCCCCGGCAACCAGACGATCGTCTTCTTGCATCACGGGGGACCGGCGTAGCACGGCGCGCACCCGGGCCAGCAACTCCCTGGGACTAAAAGGTTTGACGACATAATCATCAGCGCCCAGATCAAGTCCGCGGATGCGGTCCTGCTCTTCGCCTCTGGCCGTCAACATTATGACCGGTACGGCGCTTTGGGCCCGAATTCGTTTGCATACCTCATATCCGTCCGGCTCGGGAATCATCAGATCGAGAACTACCAGATCGGGCTTTTCTTTCATGAACATCTCCAGGGCACTCTTGCCGTCAGCCGCCGTAACAACCTCATAGCCGTCCTTTTTCAGATTAAAAGAGACCAGCTCCAAGATGGCCGGTTCGTCATCGACAACCAGTATGCGCTGTTTCACGACGATGCACCTCCGTTCTTAACAAGTTTTCTTCGTCGGGTTATCGAACGGACCCTTCTTCGGAGCAAGCTGACAATCATGCGACGGAATCTCTGTCTGTTTCTATGAGATGATATTACAAAAGGCCGACGGTACCGAGAGCAATGGACTCTTGTCACCGGACAGCTCAGTCGTTACACTGTGGACGGAGGGATCACACTGAGCGCTATGGCAGAATCCAAACGAGCAGCCTTTATGACACTGGGGTGTAAGGTTAACGCCTATGAGACCCAAGCCGTGGCGGGCATGTTCCGCGAGCGCGGCTATCGGATAGTCGGCTTTGATGAAGAGGCCGATGTCTATGTGATCAACACCTGCAGTGTCACCGGTACCGGGGCGAAAAAATCGCGTCAGATGATCCGACGCGCTATCAGACGCAATCCGCAGGCCACTGTGGTCGCCATGGGGTGCCACACTCAGGAGGCAGCCGCCGAAGTGGCAAGCATTCCGGGGGTGGATGTGGTAGTCGGCACCGCCGGCAGACGACGGATTGTCGACTTGGTGGAAGATGTCATCGCTACCGGGCAACCGATTGACGCCGTGGTTAGAGTAGGCCGGAGCCGGGAGTATGAAGAGATACCGGCAACTCATGCGGAAGGTAAGACCCGCGCCGTGATCAAGGTCCAAGATGGCTGCGATGAGTTCTGCTCTTACTGTGTGATTCCGCGCCTTCGCGGGCGCAGTCGCAGTCGTCTTCTGAACCATGTGGTTGAGGAAGCGCAGGATCTGATAGTCGCCGGGTACGGGGAGATCGTGCTGACCGGGGTCCATCTGGGAGCATACGGCGCGGATCTGGATCCTCCGCTGACTGTCGTCGATCTCGTGAAGGCTGTTGGGAACATGCCCGGGTTGTTGCGTCTGCGGCTCAGTTCGCTTGATCCACATGAGATCAGCGACGCGCTGATCGAAGTGATAGCCGGCAATGCCCGCATATGCAGGCATTTGCATATCCCTGCCCAAGCCGGTGATGATGGCATACTGCGAGCCATGAGGCGGCGAAATTCAGCTGCCGACTACTTCGAGTTGGTCGATCGTCTGCGCAGGGCACTGCCGGATTTGGCGATTACGACGGATATCATCGTCGGGTTTCCCGGAGAGACTGACACCCATTTCCAAGCGACCTACGATTTCTGCACCGCCATCGGCTTCAGCAAGATCCATGTCTTTCCTTATTCGCGACGGCGGGGGACGCGGGCGGCGACGATGCCGGGGCATGTGGAAGTAGCTGTCAGGAAAGAGCGAGCTCAACGCTTGTTGGAGTTGAGCGACGCCTTGGCCTTGTCTTACCACAAATCGCTTGTCGGAAGACCGCTTGAGGTGCTTATCGAAGCTCCGTCAGACAAATATGCGGATTACATGCAAGGACTTACGGATACCTATGTACGGGTGCATATGCCGGCCGGTCAGATCGCCGAGCCCGGTGCCCTGGTGGAAGTGGTGGCGACGGAGGCTTTTTCTGACGGACTAAGGGCCGATGAGACGCCGATACTGAAGAAGCATGATATAAGTTGAGGGAAAAACTTGCACCAGGCAGGAGGCTGCGCTTTTCCGGCGAAAGGAGAGTACGCGTATCACGAGGCCTGTGGCATGCCGCGGCATTCTCGCGACATGAGGAAGTGAGATCGAACGATGGCAGAGCATGATTGCATTTTTTGCCGTATAGCAAAGGGAGAAGTACCTGCTGACATTGTCCACGAAAACGAGCGGATTGTGGCTTTTCGAGACATCAATCCTCAAGCACCCGTGCACGTGGTAGTCATCCCTCGCAAGCATATAGCTTCGCTCGCGGCGAGTACTGCAGAAGATGTCGCCCTCTTGGGGGAAGTATTGAAGGCCGCCAAGGAAGTTGCGGAAAAGCTGGATATCCGGGCCACCGGCTATCGGGTGGTCAACAACTGCGGTCGTGATGCTCAGCAGAGTGTTCAACACATTCACTTTCATGTGTTGGGCGGTCGTCACTTAGGTTGGCCGCCGGGATGATTCGCAGTTGATCTATGGATGCCGGACGTATACGATGTTCATTGTAAGTCGTGAGATCCCAAAGGGCCGTGAACGCAAGAGTCGGGCGCGAAAGGAGGGATCGTAGTGGCAGAGATTCGTGTCGGTAAGAATGAATCCCTCGATCGCGCTTTGCGACGCTTCAAGCAGACTTGTCGCAGATCAGGAGTGCTGGCCGATGCTCGTAAGCACGAGGTTTATGACAAACCGAGCGTAAAAAGAAAGAAAAAGGCAGAAGCCGCGCGCAAACGTGCTAGGAGAAAAACTCGCAGAGATTCCTGACTGGCGAGTGCCGGGTAAGCGATGTGATGGCAGGCCACCCTTTTTCTGTACGGGTGGCCTTTCTGTCTAGGGACGGACAGTTGAGCGCTTGACTTGATCAATGTTTTCGACCATCCGTGGTCTGCGAGCATTGATCATGTACGACGACAGTCGTAAGCTCAACCAGCCTCAGCCAGGACCTTACGTCATCGGGCTACGTTACGGACGAATGTATAGGCACTTCGGGATGCTTCCCCCAGTTCCGAACTCTGTGGTGAGTGATCAAACAGCACGGATCAAGGCAACGGGCAGTGTCACTCACATTTGAAACCGTCCGATAACATTGGCGAGGGGACCCATTACCGCCCACATAGGTGAGTACGCCTTGAGTAGGGTGTTTGTCCTGGACACCAACAAGAAACCTTTACATCCAACACATCCGGCAAGGGCACGCATACTTTTGAAGAAGGGTAAGGCGGCTGTATACCGCATGTACCCCTTTACAATCATCCTTAAGTATGCGGTAGACACTCAGGTTAAATCCCAACTGCGTCTAAAGATCGACCCCGGCAGCAGAACCACCGGAATGGCTGTAGTTGACGACAAGACGAAGAAAGTGATTCTCGCAGCTGAGCTTAATCACCGAGGTCACATCATAAAACAAAACCTGGACAAGAGACGTGCTATTCGTCGATCCAGACGTAACAGAAAGACACGTTACAGACAGGCCAGGTT
>JBMNSS010000003.1:0-50440 GCA_050945315.1 Limnochordia bacterium
TCGGATATGCCCGCGCGGCGCGGCTCATAGACATGATGGAGCTTCGGGGCATCGTCGGTCCGTACCAGGGCAGCAAGCCGCGCGAGGTGCTTGTGAGTCCGGATGAGTTGGACGGAATAGCAATGTAAACTTAAGGTTTTTCCCTCCCGGCGGGCAGACTATGGCTGCTAGGAGGGTGCACAGTGAACGAATTCGCACGATTCCTTCGCGAAAACAGAGAAAGACGCGGATTATCTCTAGACGAGTTGGCGGTGCGTACTAAGATCCAGCGGCGCTACTTGGCGGCCATGGAGGACGGCGATTTTGCTCAGCTGCCCGGTGCGGCATATCGTCAGGCCTTCGTGAAGTCGTATGCGCGGGAGCTGGGGCTTGATGTTCAGGAAGTGCTGGAGCGCTACAGCCTCGCCGTGCAACCGCCCGGCGAGGAGCCTATGCCTTTGGCAGAACAGACGCCGGGTCTATGGCATTCCGCATGGTTGGTATTCCTGTTGCTCTCGCTGTTGGCGGCAGGAGTATTGGGAGGATGGTATGCGTCAAGGCGTCTGCAGCTCATGCAAGAAGAACGCCGGAACGCTGCATATTCGGTTCATGCGGACATGGAACGTCCGACGCAGGTCGACCAAGAAGAAGGTGAAGATGAAGGGATTGATTTTGACGGCGAACTGAGACTGAGCTACTTCGGCCCCGGAGAGTTCAGTGATGTCGAGTTGGTGGGCGAATAAGGAAGCAGGCGCGAAGAGAACGCGCACTGGAGGTGAATGCACCGTGTGGCGGACTATTCGCTGGGGTCTGGTTTCGGCTGTCGTGCTTGTCGTCTTGATCGTCAGCGTCTTTTCTGTGTTTTTCACGGACATGTGGTGGTTTCAAGCACAGGGTTACCAGCGCCTTTTCAGCATTCAAATCGCCTGGTTGTGGGGAGTTGGCCTAGGCGTAGGACTGGCGGCCGCGCTGTTTGTTCTGTTCAATCTGTGGTTGACGCGTCACTCGGTCCTCAGATCCATAGCCAACCTATCTGAAGGGTGGGCCCACAGGTTTTCCGGACTCGGTGTGCCGGCGGTTTTTGCGGCCATATCTTTGATCGTCGGGATAATCCATGGCGTCAGTGCCGCTCCTTCGTGGCGCCGGTTTGCTTTATATCTCAACCAACAGCCCTTTGGCCTCACGGATCCTGTCTTTCAAAAAGATATCGGCTATTACGTTTTCACACTTCCCGTCTGGGAGTCGGTCAACTATATGGGCTTGGGATTGCTTGCTCTGACGTTGATCTTGACCGGAAGCATCTATGCTCTGACGGGAAATCTGCGTTTTGAGGGTTTCCGGATCCACTGGAGCGGGAGAGCCAAAACACACCTGAGCTTATTATTGAGCGCTCTGATCGCAATGAGAGCTTGGCGCTATCATCTCGATTTGTATCATCTGTTGTATTCACCCAGAGGAGCGGTGTTCGGAGCCGCATATACCGATGTTCATGCCAACGCCCTCGCTCTGCGAGTGCTGATGGTCTTGGCCTTACTGGTGGCTCTGGGTATTCTGATCAATTTGGTGACCAGGCAGCGGGGCACCCGTCTCATATTAGTCTCTTTGGGGCTGTTGGTCGTCGCGTCTGTCGGCTTGGGCGGTTTGTACCCGACGGCTATACAGAAGTTCGTTGTGGAACCGAATGAACTGGTACGCGAGAGTCCTTACATCGCCAATCATATCGCCATGACACGCACCGCCTTCGGACTGGCTGATATCACTTCACATGAGATCGATCCGGATGGGGGCGTGACCCCTGCCCAGCTGGCGGAGAACAAAGCGACCATTGAAAACGTCAGACTCTGGGACTGGCGACCGCTACTCACCAGTTACAGGCAGTTGCAGGAGTTTCGTTTGTATTACGACTTCGCCGATGTGGATATAGATCGCTACCGTATCGATGACAGATATCAGCAGGTCATGCTGGCGGCTCGGGAAATCGATGTTGACAGTCTGCAAAATCCAACTTGGATCAACCGGCACCTGCAATACACGCACGGCTACGGTGTAGTGGTCAGTCCGGTCAATCGGGTCACCCCCGAGGGGCTTCCGGAGTTTCTCGTTTCGGACATCCCTCCCCGGGGAGTGCCTGCGATGCGCATAGATCGGCCTGAGATCTACTATGGGGAGCTGACCGATCAGTATGTAGTGGTCAACAGTAGGACACCCGAGTTTGACTATCCTCGCGGGGATGAGAACGCCATGACCATCTATCAAGGCCATGGCGGTGTGGAACTGTCAAATCCGTTGCGCAGACTGGCTTTTTCGATACGTTTTGGCACTGCGAAGCTGATCTTGTCTTCCGACATTCACAGCGAGAGCCGGATCATGTTCTACCGAAACATCCACGATCGCGTGCGGCGCCTCGCTCCGTTTTTGCGCTATGATTCCGATCCCTATATAGTGATTGCCGACGGCAGGCTGTATTGGATGCAAGATGCGTACACGACAACCGACAGATTCCCCTATGTCAAGCCCATCCGAGGCTGGGGGAACTACGTGCGCAATTCCGTCAAGGTGACGGTCGATGCTTACAACGGCGATGTCCGCTTTTATGTGGTTGACCCATCCGAACCCTTGGCTGCGGCCCTGGATAGGGTCTACGGCGGGCTGTTTCGTCCGCTGGATGACATGCCTGAAGAGTTGCGAGCCCATGTTCGCTATCCTGAAGATCTCTTCAAACTACAGGTCTCCATGTTTAGCTCCTACCACATGACAAACACCCAGGTGTTCTACAACCAGGAGGATGCCTGGGCAGTGCCCAATGAGGTCTATGGAGACAGGTTGCGGTCCATGGATCCCTACTACGCTATTACGCGTCTGCCCGGCGAAGAGCACGATGAATTCGTGTTGCTCATTCCGTTCACTCCTGCCCGTAAAGATAACATGGTGGCCTGGTTGGCGGCCCGCAACGACGGCGAGGCGTATGGGCAGCTTATGCTGTACAGGTTTCCAAAGCAGTCGTTGACCTTTGGGCCGGCTCAGATTGAGGCCCGCATCGATCAAGATCCCCACATATCCCAGCAGCTCACTCTATGGAGCCAAAGAGGGTCAGAAGTGATGCGGGGTAATCTCTTAGTCGTGCCCATAGCGGACACACTGCTTTTTGTAGAGCCTCTGTTTCTCCAGGCCGAGCAGAGTCGGATGCCTGAACTGAAGCGCGTCATCGTGGCCGAGGGTAACCGTGTGGTTATCGGGGAGACATTGTCCGAAGCTCTCGACATGTTGATCGGTAGGCAGCCGCAGCCCTCTCAAGACGGCACCGGAGTCAGTCCCTCGCTCGCCGCGGTATCCGAGGCCCTTGAGAGAGCCGAACGGCGCTTGAGAGACGGAGACTGGCAGGGTTTCGGTGAGGCAATGGCTGCGCTCAAGCGCGCGATCAAAGCCTTGTCGGAGGAACTCTAGTAAGTAGAAGGACATACATACTCCTTCTCGCGCATATAGTGTTGTGTCTAAGAGAGGGGGTAAGTATGTGGCTAAGTCAAAGCAGCCAGGCTTTGTGGAGAAGAAAGACAGCCCGTTTTTGACCGTTTTTCTAGTGTTACTCGTCGTTGTTGCGGTGTTGGGGGCGAAGTATTTTGGCTTTGCCCCTTCGTTTGGTACGAAGGCTGAAGAAGATGAGAGGCCGGGGCCGGGAGCGGAGGCACCTTTGGTCTTGGTGTACACTGCTCATCCGATGGAGAACTACGCTCCCGCTCCACCTCATGCTGAGGGTGTCGGTGATGTCGCCTCGGTATGTCGTCATCTTGAGCAGTCTCTGCAGAAGCACGGAATCCGCGCTCAGATGGTTACCGGGCAAAAACCCGTACAGTGGAGAGAATCGTTTACCGAAGCGCGTCGGGTATTGCTTCCGGTGATGGAGAAAGCTGAACGGGTCTCTGCTCTGTTGGATGTTCATCGTGATGCCCTTGAAGGCAGGCCCGACGGTTACACGACGGTCAATCTGTCCGGGAAACCGATGGCCAAGATCCTTTTCGTGGTGGGAGATGTGGATAATCCCTACATTGAAGAGAATCTGAAGTTCGCCGAGGCCTTGCGGGTCGCCTTGGAGGCCAGGGCACCGGGAGTGACGCGGGGAGTCAAGGTTCTTCATGAGGCGCTCAACGGTGACCTTCATCCGCAAGCCGTTCAAGTCTATATTGGGGAGTACTACGACAACACGCTTCAGGAGGCCCTGGATGCGACTTCCATACTCGCTGAGGCTGTTGCTGATGTATTGCAGAAGGGCCGCCATGTGAATTGACGGCGCAATCGGGGCATAATAGGCTGGGGTTGGTTGGTCATGCAGATTCTCCACGATCCTGGCAGCCTCGAGGTGCTGCGGAGTTTTGTCACCGGAAGCTATGACAGTAAGCAATGGTATGAACTGAGAAACGAGGCCGAGTCTCTTTCACTCTCCCGCGGGTTTGACCGGCTGGTCTCATTGGAGGCTTTGGACATTGAGTTGTACGAACACCAAAAGGAAGCGGTTTTTCGGGTCTTGCGGGATATGCGGGGGAGAGCCTTGCTGGCCGATGAGGTCGGACTGGGCAAGACGATTGAGGCCGGGGTTACTTTACGTGAGTATCTGATGCGAGGTCTCGTTCACAGCGTACTCATTCTCGTGCCCGCGTCTTTGCTCAGTCAGTGGTGTTTAGAGTTGGCGGAAAAAATCAAAGTCCGGATACCTGTGGGAAGAGGACCGGCATCGTTTGAGACAAGCCAGGTCATCGCTTCGTTGGATACTGCCAAGCGACCGGAGAATGCGGCGATCATTCATGCTCGTCGGTGGGACATGGTTATCGTAGATGAGGCGCACAGGCTGAAGAACAAGAAGACGGCGAACTGGAAGTTCGTGAATGCCATTGAGAAGAAATACCTGCTCTTGTTGACTGCCACGCCCGTTCAAAACGACTTGAGCGAGTTGTACAATCTCATCACTTTGCTTCAACCGGGACAGCTCAAGACCTACTCGCAGTTCAAACAGGAGTTCATGCTTGACAAGCACTCACCGAAGAACCTGACCCGCTTGCGGGAGTTGCTGTCAGAGGTGATGGTACGCAGAGGGAGGCGGGAGGTCTTCATGCGCTTCCCCCGTCGCGAAGTGCGCTCCATGGCGGTGCCTCTTTCCAGCGAGGAGCGCGTCTTCTATACCGCCATGGTGGATCACTTGCGCTGTGCATATCGGGCACAACCGGCCAACAAGCGCAATCTGCTTCCTCTGTTGCTGTTGCTGCGAGAGACGTGTAGTCATCCCGCTGCGGCAAGAGCGACATTGCAGGCCATGCACCGTGTTCGGGAGCAAAGACTCCTACCGGAGGCGGCCCTTGTCGAGCTGCTGGAGTTGAGTCACATTGCCTCGCCGGCCAAGTTGCGTCTGACCATGGAATTTCTGGCCGGACTTCGGCAAGAAAAGGCGATTGTCTTTACGGAGTTCAAAGCCACCCAGATGGCGTTGGCGATGGCATGTCAACAAGCCGGCGTAGGTGCCACGCTCTATCACGGGGGACTGGACAGCAAAGCCAAACAGGCTGCAATTGATGAGTTTCGTCACTCGAGTCAAGTCTTAATAAGCACTGAGGCCGGGGGCGAGGGGCACAACTTCCAGTTCTGCCAAACACTGATCAACTATGATCTGCCCTGGAACCCGATGCGACTGGAGCAACGCATTGGACGCGTTCACCGCTTGGGCCAACAAAGGCCGGTGCTCGTGGTCAATGTTGTGACCGAAGGAACCGTCGAGGCTTACATGCTTTACCTGTTGGAACGCAAGATCGGTATGTTCACCAAGGTCATCGGAGAGTTGGACATCATCCTGGCCAATCTCAAGGCACCCTATGAACGTGTCATGGCGGAAATCGCCCTGGAATCGCGCGATGAACCTGAAATGCGAGAGCGTATAGAGGCTTTCGGCCGGGAGCTTGCGGAAGCATGTCACACCTATGAGCATGTTCGCCGCCTCAACGCACAGATCTTTGACACCGATTCTCAGACCATGGAGTTAGAGGCATGATAGGCGACAGCCACCGAGATGCGCAAGTCCGGCGCTTCGTGTTGGGATTCTTGCGAGCTTGCGGTGCGCAGACGGATGGCCGTCGTGTGCGCTTGCCCGGTGTTTTGGCTCGTCATCTGCAGGTTGACGAGCAGCTTGAGCTCAGCTTTGTCCCGACGTCTTCGGGTGAGGCGGAGTATATAACTCACGGCCATCCTCTGCTTGATCGCATGATAGCTCTTAGCATGAGCCGAGGGGCTACCTCTAGTCTGCTTTGCGGTGGCGCTCTGGCACCTGAGTTTTTACACCTTGCTTTTCAAGACGATCCGTTTTCGGCCGCCCAGACGGAGAACAGGCAGTTCGCTTGGCTGAAACGCACGCTGCGAAGAGTCTCCTTTCCCAAGTCACAGCCTCGTATCGTTGCTCGAAGTCTGTCGTATCATTTGCAGCTTCTGTTTGGCTTTCGGGTCGCCCTGGTCTCGGATGAAAAGCGCGAACAGCTGATGCACATCCTCATGGATCCCATCACCGAATCCGCTGACTCCCTCATAGACGTTGATGAGGCGATCTCCTTTGTTCCTGTCACGGATAGATCAGACGGATTTGCCCCCTCGTTCTCCGAAGACTCTGAACCCGAGCCGCTCGAGACAGTGCTGTCGCGGGCGAATGAGGGGTTTCCTCCGCATGCCTATGCAACCTTGCGCCTCTATCGAAAGGCTTGTCAAATCTTGGAGGAACGCTTGCAGGAAGAATTGAGGAAGTTCAAGACCGAGGCCGATCGGCGGCTGAAAGACGATCTGGAGCGGATTGAGACGTATTACGCGGGGCTGGCACAAGAGGCCTTGGACCCGCTGCGTCGGATGTTTAGGCATATGGCCACCTCTTCCGTCCGCATGCAGCTGGCTCGCTCCTACGAGAACGAAAAGCGTTATACCAAGCAGTTGCATCTTCTGAAGCAAAGGGCGGAAGCCATGGAGGCGGACTACAAAGAAGAGACGGAAGAGCTACAAGCGGAGATGGCCCGTCGCCGAAGTGAGTTAACAGCCAAGTACCGGATCCGGGCCGAGGTACGCCTGATAAGTTGTGCCGCCGTAAGAGTACCGCGACTAACGTTTACACTGCGCTTCAGTCATCCTGCTTCCCGTGAGATCAGCCTTGTCTATGATGTTCTCCGGGCGCGATTGGTTGATCACATCTGTGATGCGTGTGAGCAACCGTTGAGTGCCTCGTACTTCTGTGATTGCGGAGATCTGGTGTGTTCGAACTGCTTTCAAAGCTGTGTCGATTGCGGACGTGATATGTGCGAGTCATGTGCCGCTTCATCGTGCCATGTTTGCGGGGAACGCTTGTGTTCAGACTGCGGGAATCCATGCCCATCGGCAGCGATGCCATCACCCTCCGTAACGGTCTGCACTAGCTGTCATCGTGAGATCTGCTCGTCTTGTCTCAACCTCGTGTCCGGAATCGGCGATTGGTAGGAAACCCGGACCCTCATGCAGAACACAACGGCGAATGCTGTTGCCGTTGTGTCTTGGAGGGAGTTACGTGGTTCGTATCGATACGGTTGCTGATGAACGGACTCTGTCTTTGGGGCTGGCAGTGCGGCACCGGGTTTTTGTAGAGGAACAAGGAGTGGCGCCGCAGCTGGAAAGCGACGGTCGGGATGCCCATGCCAAGCATGTGGTGGCCTGGTTGGGCGATCAGGTGGTAGGCACGGCCCGACTGGTCGTTGAGGGCCAAGTAGGGCGTATAGGGCGCATGGCCGTCTTGCGTGAGTATAGAGGTCAGGGTGTAGGCGGACGCCTTCTGGCGGCTCTGATGAAGCTGGCTCGAAGTGAAGGCTTGGTGGCGGTTTATGTACACGCTCAGCTCACGGCGGTTGACTTCTACCGGCGCGCCGGATTTGTCACCGAAGGAGAGGAGTTCTCTGAGGCGAATATCCCGCATATCAAGATGGTTGCCTCTTTCGATTCACTCAAGGAGGCCACCTCGTGAATGCACAACGCTTTATCGAACACATAAAAAGCCACGCCAACTACGCGGGGCAGGTGGTGCACGTGGAGGCACTGCCTGCCCGTTCGGCGCGTTTTGCGGCCACTGCTGAAGTGCTCCCGGATGCCATCAGGGAAGCTCTCAAGTCCGATGGCATCGAACGGCTGTTCATCCATCAAGCTCAGGCGATTGACGCGGCGCGGGCGGGGAAGCATGTCATAGTGGTCACAGGCACGGCCAGTGGCAAGACTCTGTGCTACAACATTCCGGTGCTGGAGACTCTGCTCCAAGACAGCCAGGCCAGGGCTTTGTACTTGTTCCCGACGAAGGCCTTGGCTCAGGATCAGCTGCGTAGCCTTCTGCGCTTCAAGGAATTGAATCCCTCCCTAAAGATTCAGGCGGGCACCTATGACGGTGACACTCCCGCAGTGACTAGGCGGCGCCTACGAGATGAAGGCAATTGCATCCTCACCAACCCTGACATGCTCCACTCCGGTATCTTGCCCAATCATGCCGGATGGGCCGAGTTTTTCAGCTCGTTGAAGTGGGTTGTCATAGACGAGATTCACACCTATCGCGGGATCTTCGGTTCCAACGTAGCCAATGTGTTGCGGCGGCTTAAGCGTATTTGCAGTCACTATGGCTCACAACCTCAGTTCTTGTGTTCTTCGGCAACCATTGCCAATCCGGACCAGCTGGCCTCGCAGCTCACCGGCGAGTCGTTTACGGTGATTGATGAGGATGGATCACCTCGTGGGTCGAAGTATTTTGTGCTGTGGAATCCCCCTGTTTTGGGCGAGACTATGGAGCGTCGCAGCCCGCAGGCGGATGCGGTTTCTTTGATGGTTCAGTTGTTGAAAAGCCGTATTCCGACGATTGCTTTCTGTCGAACCAGGGCCGTCACGGAGTTGTTGTACCGATATACCCGTGAACAGCTGCAGAAAGAGAGTCCCGGACTGGCGAGGGCGGTGCGCGCCTATCGGGGGGGGTATCTGCCCAGCGAAAGGCGAGAGATTGAACGACGGCTTTTTGAGGGAGAGCTGTTGGGCGTGGTGGCCACCAATGCTTTGGAACTCGGTATTGACATAGGCGGGTTAGATGCCTGTCTCATCGCCGGTTTTCCGGGATCCGTGGCCAGCACCTGGCAGCAGGCGGGACGTGCCGGACGCGGAGAAGAGGAAGCATTGGTGATCCTGTTGGCTCAAAATGCGCCCCTTGATCAGTATTTGATGCAGCATCCCCGCTATTTTTTCGGTCGGAGCTGTGAACATGCCATCGTCGATCCCGACAATCCTCACGTTGTGCTCAACCACTTGCGAACAGCTGTCTTCGAGCTCCCGTTATCCGTGTTGGCAGAAGGTGACTTCGGTGAGTTTGCGCCGGCTCTGATAGACCTCTTGTCGGAGGACCGACAGATCGTTCGCCAGGGCAATGCGTGGTACTGGGTGGGTCGAGGCTATCCCGCAGATGATTTTTCACTGCGTAACGCCTGCGACAATACCTACACCATCGTGGACACCACTCAAGGACGTAATCAGGTGATTGGGTCCACCGATGAGGTATCAGCCTTTACCCAATTGCACACGGAGGCCGTCTATCTGCATGACGGCGAGACCTACTTGGTTTCGCAGCTGGATCTCGAAGAACGGGTGAGCTATGTACATCAGGCTGAGGTGGACTACTACACGCAGGCTATCACAGATCGCAGGGTGAGGGTGGAGTCGGAGCAGATGCAGGCCGATTGGCGCGGCAGCCGGATCAGTTTCGGTGACGTGGCAGTCACCTTTGTCACGTATATGTTCAAGAAAGTCAAGCTGGGCGAGCGGGACAGTATAGGTTTTGGCAAGGTGGATTTGCCGCCTATCTCGCTTGATACCTGTGCGATGTGGCTGTCCCCCTCCATGGAATCGTTTCAGGCGGCGCGACGAGCAGGGGTCAGCGCCATGGAAGGATTTGTGGGTATTGCCAATGTCATCGGCGAGGTGCTTGCTCTTTATGCCATGTGTGATCCCAGTGATATAGGTGCGGTGGTGGATTCCTCCAATACGGGTGTTCCCACGTTGTTTGTCTTTGATCGCTACAGGGGCGGGGCAGGCTTCGCTCTCAAAGCGTATGAGCTTGTGGAAGAGGTACTGGCGGCGTGCTGTGATTTGATTCTGGGCTGCAATTGTCTTGATGGCTGTCCCTCTTGCGTGGGCGCCCCCGTGCCGCCGGCCGTCACCGGCGATGTAGACGCTGAGACAAAGGGCCGAGTGCCTGATAAAGAAGCTGCGCTGGTGCTGTTGCATGCCTTGCTTGAACGCGGGGAGTACCTGCCCCGAAAGCGCAGACCGTCCATGCATTCAGGGCCGAAAGGGCCCCCGGATCATGCCGACGAACCGTATATTGAACGCGATGCCGCCCCGCCGCTGCCGGAGAATACGGAGCGTCGGCTGCGTCAGCAGATGGAGCGACTCAAAGCACGGAGAACTCAGGGATACTGAGCGAAAACCATGGCCGCCAGCCGTGTCCGAACATATGCTAGCGGCTTGGTGCGACGTTCCAACTCCGACAGATGATGCTGATGCAGTGCATCGTTGCTGTCGTCGTCAGCGTCAGGGAAGAAGCGGTCCAAAATGCATCGCTCTCGTGCCATGACCAGAAGCGACTCCCGGGCCCAACCGTCGTCTTGGGCCCGTAGAGACTGTGTCACATGTTCGCGGGCGATATGCCAAGCTTCCGTGACCTCGATCTTTTCCGGCTCGATGTTTTTGGGCAGAGCTTCGGTAATCTCATGGTCGCGGAGACGCTGGGATATCTCAGGGCGAATACAACCGTCGGTCAGATCGACGCAGGTTTCGATCAACTGCTCATGCTTCCATTGCCCTTCACAGGCGATGCGAAAGTGAAACAACATATTCGTGCGGTGCGGTGCAGGCGCGGGCTCCTTTTGGTTCTTCGGCACCAGTGTAAAGCGGGTCATGCGGCCCAGGCGATAAGCGCACGCCAGCATCTGCTCAAAGCGATGGCTGCCGGGACAGACCAATTCGGCGCGAGGGTCTGTTGCGGCGTCTTTTTGATCGAAGGCCAAATAGAGTACCGTCTGTTCATTGCGCTCGACTTCCCAAAAAGGGCGTGGTCCTACACGGCCTTCCAGTTCAGCCAGCTGATCAGGTGTCAGCTCAACACGCAGGAACCCGCCTTCCATCGAAAGCACGGCGCCGAGTGTCTCAAAAAAACGTATGGCAAAACTGCGGAACTCACCGGTGGTTACCATGCTAACCAGCGATCGACTCGTTCGCGTTTTTCTCGCACGTCTTCTGTCGCTTGGGTGAACTCATCGACCAACTCGTCCAGACGTTCTTGCCATAGGACCGGGTTTTCGATGGCATCGGCGGCGATCTGATACAGCCGACGCTCTATTCCGCTCCCTTGGCCCAACTGAGCCAAGATTATGTCCAGCTCGCCGATCACGAGGTTGAACATGTTGATCTTCTCGTACAACAGGAACAGGATGTACTCCTCGACTGTTCCGTTGACGGCCAGGTTATGGATGTGCACGTCTCGAGTCTGACCGAGTCGATGGACACGACCGATACGTTGCTCCAGGCGCATCGGATTCCAGGGCAGATCATAGTTGACGACGTGGCAGGCAAACTGGAAGTTGAGACCTTCACCGCCCGATTCGGTGCTGACCAGTACATGACCCGCCTTGCGGAACAGTTCACGCACCCACTCCTTGCGGCTGCCGGAAAGGCTACCGTCGAACCCCAGTGTAGGATAGCCGGCTCTTTCCAGCAGGGCCCGTAAGTACTGCTGAGTGGCCCGATACTCCGTAAAGACGATCACCTTGTCTTCGATCTCATTGACGATACGCAGGAGCTCGTTCGCTTTGCTGCAGGTATGACAGGCCTCAATCATACGGAGTAGATCCTTGTAGGTACGGACAAGGTCCGGTTGTTCACTCTTGGTCAATAACCTTCTGAGTGTGACGGCTGCTGCCACGGGTGATGAGCAGAACTCGCGCTGCAAAAGCAGCAAAGACAAAGTACCGCCACTCATGGCTCCCCAGCTGTGAGCGCTGGATTTCAGAGCCTGCGACAAAGCTGCGTAGGCCTCTTTTTCGGCGGCGGAAAAGTCAACGGCTATCGCTTGCACATGGCGCTTAGTGAACTCAACGGGTGTGTCTTGGCGTCGATTGCGTATCATCACCTGACTGAGCAGTCGCCGTAAGGCTTGAGGATTTCGCGGCATACGCTTATCGATCATGAACTGCTGCCGGAACTGACGATACGTGCCCAGTTGACCGGGTTTGAGTAAGGAGATCAGGGTGTAGAGTTCTCGCAAGTCATTTTGGACAGGGGTGGCGGTCAATAAGAGCAGATACTTATTGTGCAGGCTGCTCACCAGACGCCAGTTCATTGAGGCGGCGTTTCTAAGCTTGTGAGCCTCGTCTACAATCACCAGGTCATAGCGGATGTCTTGGATGATCTCGCTATGGGGCGGTCGCTTTGCTGTATCCAGACTGGCGATGAGTACCGGACAACGCTCCCAATCATACTCCGAACGTTGAATGGCGGACACGATGCCGAATTTTTCTTTGAGCTCGCTGTACCACTGCCATCGGAGGCCGGCCGGAGTCAGGATCAGGCAGCGGCGCACCATATGGCGCAACATATACTCCTTCAGGATCATGCAGGCTTCGATGGTCTTTCCCAGTCCCACCTCATCAGCCAGGATAGCCCGACCGCCCATCTCCTTCAGTACTCTCTTGACCGTCTCCACTTGATGCGGATAAGTGAGTACTCCCACGCGCTGCCATCTTTCGCGCAGATTCGATAGCACCAGCAATTCGTCATCCGGGGTCTGCAAAGAGAGTCGCTCGGCCATTACTGCCAAACGGTACCAGGAAAGGGGCGCCCAGGCCTTGTTGTGCATCTGCTCGAACAGGCTGTTGGCTGATGAGCGGGAGAATCTCACTCCGAAACTCTCCGTGACAGGCTCCTCTTCTGTGAACTCCTCTTCGGGCGCCGGTCGAAAGAGGCTGTCGTAAGAGAAGGTGAGCAGAGGGACCGTGATTGGAAACGGGCGCAGGGGAATGTCTCTCTTGGTTATGATCTGTGAATCGGAGATCAAAGCAGCATCGTTGGGCATAGGCTCACCCCGGACCGGATAATGGCTCATCAGCTCCAGTATTGGCCAAGCGCCGTAGGAATTTACGTGGCAAAACCTGATGATCAACTTGGCACGGACGGTTGAGTGGTGTATAATAAGCAAGGTCATATTGATCCGGGGCCTGTAGCTCAGTTGGGAGAGCGCTGCGTTCGCAACGCAGAGGTCGAGGGTTCGAATCCCTTCGGGTCCACCAGTCCGAAACGTCTTTTTCACGAACGTGGAGAAGACGTTTTTTCGCGTCAGCAGGCTCTTTGGCCTCAAAGGGCTCCGCTTTTCGTTGAGGAGCGTCTCGCCTTCTTCACAGTCTTGCCATGTTTTTTTCACAATCGGCTGCTATCATGGAGTAGCTATCTGGGAAAAGGAGGTTGTGACACTTGAAGCGTCGGATCATGCTGGCTTTGGTTCTTCTCGCGACGATGGTGGTCTCGACGGGGACGTTAGCCGCACCTGTGGAAGAAGAACTCGAGGCACTGGCAACTCTGCAGGACAGGATGCAAGAATTGCGCAAAGAGATGATCGCCATTCAGCTGGAGGCGGGCGCCGTATCCCGGAGTCTGGCAAGACGTATGATCGCCCAGATGAGGACGTCCTCTCGCGACATGCTGACCCCTGAGCAACAAGAGGCACTGAAGGATCTTCAGGAGAGGTTTAGAGAGTTTCGCAGGGAGGAACTGCGGAGACTGGTCGAGGACGGTGTGTTCACAGAAGAGCAGGTGAAACGCGTGGTTACGATGAGGCGGGGAGCACGGGATCAGCGGCAGATGATGGAGCTTCCTTTGCGCAGAAGATTAGCTCCGCGGCGTGCTTTACCAGGAGGCATGTTGAGACGTCTCCGCATCAAGAGTCACAATTAACGTGCCGTGCTCCGGCATTGAGGGCTGTCTCCGAGACGGGACGGCCCTTTATCATGATACTCAGATGTCGGTTTTTCGCCGTGGCGCCGCCTATCCCGTGATTGACAGGCTCTGTTGAAGTCAGATAGACTGTGAGAGGTGAGAGCTTAGGCTCGGAGGTGTCATCGTGCCATTGGCTGAAGCCGCGCAACGTGTTAAAGAGTTGCTGCAAAGTCTCGGATCCGATGCCGAAGTGATGGAATTCCCGTCGGGGACCCGTACCGTCTCTGAAGCCGCGACTGCTATCGGAGTGGACGAAGGGCAGATCGCAAAGAGCTTGCTTTTTGTGTCTGGGGAGACTCCCGTTTTGGTAGTAGTCTCGGGGCGTCACAGAGTGAGCATGGAACGCCTGGAGAAGCTGACAGGCTCTTCCGTACGCAAGGCTAATGCAAAGGAAGTGCGCTCCATAACCGGTTTTGTTATCGGTGGGGTGGCGCCCATCGGTCATGCACAGCCCTTGCGTGTTATCCTTGACGAGTGTCTGTGGGACTATCCCACTGTGTATGCCTCTGCCGGTACGCCTCACACGGTTTTTGCCACCAGCGCAGATGAGTTGCTGCGTATCTGCCAGGGTGAGGCGGGTACCGTTGCTGAGACAATCAACGGCGAGATCTAAGACAGGCAGTCTGGTTTGGGTCGTTAAGATTCGGTAGGGGCGAGTTGTACTCGCCTCTGTTTTGTAGACGTGTCCCGAAGGGACGAACTTCTCAAGGAGAGTCCGATGTGCGAGAGACGATTATTGTAGGCATGATCTCATTGGGTTGCGCCAAGAATCTCATAGATACGGAGGTCATGCTCGGACTGACGCGCGACCGGGGGTATACTCTGACCAACGATCCGGCGGAAGCCGATGTGATTGTGGTCAATACTTGTACTTTTATTGAGGCCGCCACCAGTGAGGCCATCGATTGCATTCTGGAGATGGCGCGATATAAGACACGGGGGCGCTGTAGGGCTCTCATCGTGGCCGGGTGCATGGGAACGCGGTATGCACGGCAATTGCTCGATGAGCTTCCCGAAGTGGATGGGATCATCGGCAGCGGTGAAGTTGCGGACATCACGGAAGTGATAGAACGGGTCCTGTCGGGCGAGCGCTTTGCTGCCGCGGACAAGCCGACGTTTATCTACGATCACACATTCCCGCGTGTGTTGACCACGCCGGCTCACACCGCGTTCGTCAAGATCGCTGAAGGGTGTAATCATCGGTGTAGCTACTGCATCATTCCGGATGTTCGGGGTGCCTACCGAAGCAGATCATTCTCATCGGTATTGCTGGAGACTGAGCGGCTTGTGGCAGGCGGGGCCAAAGAGATAATCCTGGTGGCGCAGGATACTACGCTCTACGGCCGGGATCGCTACGGGCGAATGCGTCTGGCCGAACTCTTGGACCGGCTTGCCGATATTGACGGCTTGTCATGGTTGCGGGTTTTATACAGCTATCCTGATCATTTGAGTGACGATGTGCTACGGACCATGGCCAAGAGGGACAATATATGCAAGTACGTTGATGTTCCTTTGCAGCATGTGAGTCATGATGTGTTGCGTCGTATGCGTCGTAGAGGGGATTACGAAACATTCAGCCACCTGGTCGACCGCGTACGCGAGTTGGTTCCCGGAGTTGTCCTGCGCACCTCGATGATAGTCGGCTTTCCCGGCGAGACACAACGGGACTTCGAGGAACTGTGCCAATTCATCCAGGAAAAGGGACTGGATCACGTCGGTGTCTTTTCTTATTCTCGGGAAGAAGGGACCTTTGCTGCAAGCCTTTCTGACCAGGTAGCCGAAGAGACTAAGGAGGAGCGTCGCCGGACTGCCATGCAGATTCAACGGGCCATATCCGCGGCGAAGAACCAGGAACTGGTGGATCACGTGGTTGATCTCTTGGTTGATCGTCCGGGGATCGGTCGCACGGCAGGCCAAGTTCCCGAGGTCGACGGTGTCTCCTACATTACAGGAAAATCTCCCGATCCCGGCGATATGGTGCAGGCCCGGGTGATTGCAACCAGCGGTGACTACGATCTCACCGTGGAGGTCTTGCAGCGTGAATAGGATAACCAGACGAGGAGAAGCAACAGCGTGACGCTAGCCTCGGTGCTCACACTCATCCGCATATTTCTCGTACCCGTCTTTTTGACCCTCCTGCTGGAGAATGTGCCTTACGGTGCATACTGGGCTACCGTCGTCTTCATCATAGCCGCGATTACTGATGGTTTGGATGGCTATGCGGCTCGCGTCCGACAAGAGGTGTCCAAGTTCGGTCAGCTCATGGATCCGGTGGCTGACAAGCTTCTTGTGTCCTCGGCCATCATCGCTATGGTGGAGCTAGGCCAGGTTTCCGCTTGGGTGGCGGTACTCATCTTGGGGCGCGAATTCGCCGTTTCCGGTTTGCGGTTGGTGGTGGCAGTGGAGGGTGTCGTGATCCCTGCCAGCCGCTGGGGCAAACTGAAGACCGTGAGCCAAGTAGTGGCCATAGCCGCGATGTTGATACAGCTTCCGGGGGCGGAATACCTTCTTTGGATTGCGGTCTTGCTCACCGTCGCATCGGGGATCGACTACTTTCTCAAAGCCCAGCCGTATCTGCATTGAGTACGGGAGCGGTGTTCCGGCATTGATGCGGGGACCGTCCCAGCTGGCGCCCGGCCGGAGCGCCAGCCGGTCTGCCTAACGCGATGATGCTATGCGTTCCGCCGATGCAGCGACTTCAGTATCGGCATCCTTTTCCTCATCGTCTTTCATCTCTCTCAAGTGTGCAAGGAAGTTCTCTTTGTTTCCGAAGGCGTAGACGATTTGCCCGTACTTCAGCCCGGCTTCCCGTGCCACTGCGGCCAACGAGATGGGGAAGCCTTGTTCTTCCATGCGTCTGGCTGCCGTCACGGCGATCCTGATCGCGTCTTCTTTGGCTAAACGCCGATGCGGAGTGCTCTCTGACGTATGATGTCCAACCCCTGCTTGTTCCAGTTCTGATAATTGACGAAAGGCATCCAGTGTATATTTATCAATCCGTCTCATTCCGGACTCGAGATTGGCCACGGCCGTCTCGAGTCGATCAAGTTGTTCTTGTATTCCTGTGAGCATGTCTATGATCTCCGGAGAAGCCGGTGTATGGACGGAGGTCTCTTGCGACGTTTGACGGTCAGCACTGACACGACTCAGGTTTCCCACCCAGTCCAAGCAGTTTTGGAAGGCAGCAAAGGCGCGCAGTCCTATATCGATGTATACTTCTTCGATTGAGCTGTGACTTCGGTGATCGGGCGCGCTCAGCGAGTCCTCCGCTGCCTTTTGCTTCTCCAGGTGCGCATAATAGCGCTGTTTGCCGTTCATAATCGGTGCTCCTTTCCAAATGCAGACTCCTGCTGGCCTCTACCCTTCATGTAACTATATGTTCGAGAAGCAGCTGGCTTATGCATGAGTTCATCGCGAGAATCTCGGTGTCGAAGCTCTTGTCGCTGTCTTTTTGATCCCCGGGAGATCCGTTGAGTTTTGCCTTAAGACAGCCTATCGTAGACGGGAAGTCTGTAGTGGCAAACCGCCGGAGGGAAGCTTGTCGGCGGGAAGGGATGAGTGATGATGGAGAAAAAAGTCTACCGGTCGCGCCGCGGCCACATCATCGCCGGTGTCGCTGGGGGTATAGGAGACTTCTTCGGCATTGACGCCACGTTGATGCGTCTGAGCATGTTGCTTGCGCTTCGTCGACGGGGCGGGGATTGATCTTTATGCTATGGTATCGGCCATTGTTCCGGTAGAGCCCGGGGACTACGCAGAAAAGGGCTCATCATGGTTTTCGCAGAGTGAGGCTGTGGGGCGAAGAGCCGTCTCCGGGCTCAAACAGGTGGAGGGGGACGACCAGGCGAGGCTACAGAGACCGATGGACGGTCAGATGTGCACTCAGAGACTGATGAGGCGGTTAGGCAAGAAGAGTATGTGGGCGGCCCCCCCGGATAGTCCATCCGAAGAGGAAGAGACCCGGCGTCAACTTGTGGGCGGTTTGGTCCTGGTCGGCGTAGGTGTGCTGTTTGCACTGCGCAACCTCTTCCCGTGGATAGAAGACCTTTCAGATGTGTGGCCCCTGTTCGTAATCGGTTTGGGTCTTCTGCTTATAGTACGGGGATCGGTGGAATAGGTGAGGGGCGGACGGTGCGCACCGGGCGGATGGATCTGGGGGCTGCCCTGGTAGTCTTCGGACTGCTGCTATCGATGATGAACTGGGGATTTCTCGACCGGACGCTATGGTGGAATCTAGTGCGGTGGTGGCCGGCCTTTCTTCTCGCTTTTGGGCTGCATCTGGCATTGAATCGCACGCGGTTTTGGCTCTTGCCGACCCATTTACTCTGCTGATCGTGGCTTTGACTGTCGGCGTCGGCAGTGTCGACAGAGCGGATTGGCAACCGCGTATGCTCAGTGCCCGTATACCTTTGGAAGAGCACACTAAAGTGGCGCGTTAAGACTCGATATGGGTACGGGAATGATTCACCTGGCACCCGGGAGGCGCGGGGCTGTACGAGGCCGACTTCAAGGTGTATGGTGAAGAACTGAGTCAGGTGCAGCTGCCGCACGGTCAATGCACGAGGGTCGAGCTGCGACAAAAAGATCGACGGGCCACCATATGCCTGCGCGGTTTGTCCGAGCGTTGGGACGTACGATTGACGTTAGCCGATCCCATAGATGTGGAAGTGTTAGCCGCGACGGTGAACCTCGAGGTGAATTGCACGGATTTACAGCTGCGCACCTTCGATATGTCCACCGGTCTGGGTTGGCTGGAGCTGCGACTGGGCGAAACCGGCAGACGCACTGACTTCTTCATCAATGCCACGCTTGCGTACGTAACGCTGGTGGTGCCCAGCACCAGCGGAGTACGAGTGAAAACAGACAGCGTTCTTCTTATCACAGCGTATTAGAAGCGGGATTTATACCCTCCCAAGGCGGATATCAGACAGCCAATTACGAGACGGCCACCTCCTCGGCTGACATTTTCATCGCCGCCAGGGGTAGTCGGGTGCGAGTGCGGTCTCAGGAGCCACTGTGAGAAGCAAAAGGCGACCAAAGGGGTGCCATCCATGTCGCCTAGGTCGCGCTTCTGCTGAGAGGCGATGCTCATCCTAACTGTTTGGCCAGAAAGTCTGCTGCTGTCTGACACAATGTCTGTTCGAGTTCTCCGAGAGATCTCTCGCGAGAGACGAGAATGACGGCCCCTACCACATCTCCCTCGTGAATGATGGGGACCATCATCTGGCTTGCGTCTTCGAAACCCGGAATGGGCATTTTGGTGGCGCTTTCGATGGATGCGCTCCAAGGTTGGCGGTGTTCCAAAATATCTGTGATCTCATCGTCAACAGGCTTGCCCAAGAAGGCTTTCCTGCTTGTGCCGGCGACGGCAATGTACGTGTCGCGATCGAGGATCAGTGAAACATGGCCCGTCGATTCAAAAAGAGACTCTGCATACTCCTGAGCGAAATCCTCCAGATTGGCGATCGGCGAGTACTTCTTGAGGATGACCTCGCCGTCTCGATCCGTGAATATTTCGAGCGCGTCGCGTTCTTTGATACGCATGGTGCGCCTGATTTCTTTCGGTATCACTATTCTCCCTAGATCATCGATGCGCCGGACGATTCCGGTTGCTTTCATGGATGGATACCTCCCATGTCTAAGATTCACATGGTCAAACCCGCTTATCCCATGTCGAGCAGGAAGATTGTTCTTCAGTTACTGCTCAGGGCCATCTTAAGGCACTTGCCTGTTATTGCTACGGGTCCGGCCGTACGTCCGTGAGCTGGGGCTATGTTATAATAGAGCGCAGACACGCGGATTGGGGCCGGACAGTCGTAAAGGGAGGCGATAGTATTTGAAAGCGCTCAATTTGCGCATCGTCTTCGTGACCTTTATCGTCACTGTCGTGCTGACACTCGGGGCGCAGCGGTTCTTGTACCATCATCGAGTGACAGAACCGCTGCAACGCCGTTTGGAAGCGATTCCCGGCATCGCCGGTGCGCAGATCATTGATTCAGGCAATCGGCGGAGTGTGGCCATTCAACTGGAGCCGGAAGCAGATTTTAGAAGTGCTTATCGTGCTGCTCGGGATATGGCACTGGACAGTCTGGGAGATGCGTTTTCAGACATCATTGTCCTTGACAACCGTGACCAAAAACTGGAGGACAGTTTTTATAAAATGCATTTTCACGTGCAGCAGGGCATAGCCACAGGTCGATTTGCGGAGATGGCTGAGGGCGTGTCTGTCATAGCCCATGAAGACAACCTCACTCATCAACAGGTGTATATAGGCGAGGAGGCCGTCTACATTCACTTAAGCGACGGAGAGCATCACCTTTATGAAGTTATGAATCGTCCGGCCCAGACAAGGGCGGTGCTCGGATGACTGTGGAGATTCTGATCGGTACAGCTCTGGCTTTCTTGGTCGTCGCCGCCCTTCAGGGAGTTGACGTGACTCCGTTTATTGTGTTGGGCGGGATAGCGGTCGTGGTTCGCCTCATGCTTGACGGGCGGAGTATCGGACGTCAATTCGAAGTGCTGGGCCGCGGCAAGTCTTCGACCTCCGCGCCTCGCGTTACTTTTTCAGACATCGGTGGTCAGGAGGTCGCCAAACGCGAGTTGATCGAGGCCCTCGATTTGATACGGAATCCTGAAACGGCCAGGTGTCTGGGCATTCGACCGCTCAAGGGCATCTTATTGGCCGGGCCGCCGGGAACAGGAAAGACGCTTCTTGCCAAGGCTGCCGCCAGCTACACAGACTCAGCCTTTATGGCAGTCTCGGGCAGCGAGTTTGTGGAGATGTATGCGGGTGTCGGGGCTCAGCGAGTTCGCAAGCTCTTTCAGGAAGCCCGTTCACAGGCGAAGAAACTGGGACTCCAGTCAGCCATCGTCTTCATCGATGAAATCGAGGTCTTGGGCGGACGCCGCGGGCATCATACGAGTCACTTGGAGTATGATCAGACTCTGAATGAGTTGCTTGTGCAGATGGACGGTATGAGCAGCGAAGATGAGTCAATACGTTTGCTTGTTGTCGGAGCTACGAACCGGCCTGATCTTCTCGACGGAGCACTGTTGCGGCCCGGCCGCTTTGACAGGACCGTGAGAGTGGATTTACCTGACAAAGAAGGTAGGCTTCACATCCTCAGAATTCACTCTCGCAACAGACCCTTGGCTTCAGATGTTGACTTGGAGCAGTTGGCCAGAGAGACATATAGCTTCTCGGGGGCTCACCTGGAGGCGCTGATTAACGAAGGCGCGATCTTGGCCATGCGCGCCGGTCGAGAGTACATCGAGGAAGCCGATTTGCGCGAAGCCGTCGACAAAGTGCTTATGGGAGAACGTTTGGATCGACGGCCGAGTGCGGAGGAAAGGACGCGGGTGGCCTACCATGAGGCAGGACACGCGCTGATCAGTGAGATGGTGCGTCCCGGATCGGTGTCTTCGGTCACCGTTACTCCGCGGGGCGCGGCCATGGGATTCATGCGCCAGAGTCCGCAAGATGATCGCTATTTGTACACCAAGCAGGATCTCTTGGATCAAATCGCGGTCTGCCTTGGCGGAGCCGTAGCAGAAGAGGTCGTCTTGGGGAGTCGGAGCACAGGTGCGATAAACGACTTCGAAAAGGCCGTGGACTTGGCCGGCAAACTCATCAGTGCCGGTCTGTCGGAGTTGGGAATCATCGATATCCAAAACGCGCCGACACAGATGATCCACGAAGAGACCAGGAGAGTGATTCGTGATCAGGAGGAGTATGTACGTAGACAGATAATGGCCTGCAAAGATAGGTTGCAGGAGGTGGCACAGTATCTGTTTGCCGAAGAGCATATCAGCGGTGCCGAGTTCCGACGCATGATCGGCCCGACTCAACCTCTGTCCCGAAGTCTGTCAGAGGGAGTCAGCGCTGCGTTGGCCGGAGCTGTTTAAGTGAAACCGAACGAGTATCTCTTCTGTTCATCCTTTCCGGCGGCAGGAGACTCCCGCACTTGAGCGTGGAGAGGAATGCCGCTTTCTCCTACGTATTTCTGTCTTGGGTTGATCAATTCACCCCTCACGCATGGTATTCTCTTGTATGAAAGGAGAGGTCGTCGTCTCTGACTGTCCAACCTAAGCCATAGCCTGCGGACTACCTCTCTGCCCTCAACATATGTCTTCAACGAAGTGTAATAATGCCACATAGCTTTCAGAGACGGATTCCTTAACCAAACCAAGCTACACAGGGGAACTCTGTGCAGGTGTTGGTCTGCTTTCTCAAACGGCAGTGCGTGCTATCCGGCAGGCCCCCTGAGCCCTACAAGACTCCTAAGAAGAACAAGTACGGGTCCAACCTCCGGGCACACACCGCTGTGATCGACATCATCCGCAGGGCTGCGGTCAATCAGTCATGGGCGGTGGCTTCGCAGGGCCCATTCGTCCTGGCAGCTGACGGCTTCAGCCGCAGAGTAGTGGACAAGGATGTGAATCATATGACGCGTCTTGCGAGTCTGCTTCGAAAAGCCCACCGTGTGACGTTTCTTACGGGTGCCGGCATGTCAACGGAATCGGGCTTGCCTGATTTTCGCAGTAACACGGGTCTATGGCGACAGACAGACCCCATGTATCTGTTGAGCCGATTGGCTTTTGAGGATCGGCCCCACGAATTCTACGCTTTTTTTCGCGAGAACTTCCTGGCTTGGGCGGATGCTCAGCCGCACTGTGGCCACAAGGCTATTGCCAGACTTGAGCAGCTGGGCCGTGATGTAGCAGTGGTCACACAGAACATCGACGGTCTGCACCAGAAGGCCGGCTCTTCGGTTGTGCTTGAGCTCCATGGTCATTTGCGGAGTATAATATGCACGCGGTGTCGGCGTGAGTATCCTTTGGCCACCATAGCCGATGAGTCCTTGCCCCTGTGTCGCCAATGTAAAGCCATACTGGAACCCGCGGTGGTCTTGTTTGGAGATCCGCTGCCGTCCGATCTTTTTGAGCAAGCCGTGGAAAGGATGCAAGAGACGGACGTACTGGTCGTGGTAGGCACTTCGCTTACGGTTTCTCCGGTCAATACGTTAGTCGATTTTCTCTCGTCTGAAGCGTCTCTCGTGATCATAAACCATACGCCGACCATGGCCGATGCTCGGGCCGCTCTGGTGTTGCGCGATAGCGCAGGCCACGTCCTTTCAGCGACGGTGAGTCAATTGGCGGATCTCATGGGCCGTGGGTATGCAAATGATGACGAGAGTGATAACATGTTCTAGACTGTACTCATCGCGTACGAGGTTGCGAGGAAGGAAGATCCGATGATGTTTCGACAGCGAATTGCAGGCTTAGTTCAGGAGGCCCTCCCTGAAGAGGCCGTTCGCCAACTGGATATTGGGACGATGATCGAGGTGCCCGCTGATCAGGCATTGGGTGACTATGCCTTTCCGACTTTCTCTTTGGCCAGAGTGCTCAGACAGGCGCCGCCGCGCATCGCTCAGGAGGTGGCCGGGCGCATCACGCCTCCGCCCTGGGTGGAGCGTATGGAGGTTGTCGGCGGCTATCTCAACTTCTTCATCGACAAGAGCTTCATGGTTCGGGAAGTGCTCAAACGCATTCAAGACGAAGGCGATACCTACGGCTCGTCCCAAAAAGGAGAGGGCCGTACGGTGGTGATCGACTTCTCGTCTCCCAATATCGCCAAGCCCGTGGCGGTGGGTCTGATACGCACTACCGTGCTGGGACACTCTCTTTACCGCATCTTCAGTCATCAGGGTTTTCGCGTGGAGAGAGTCAATCACTTAGGTGATTGGGGTACCCAATGCGGTAAGTGGATTGTCGCCTACGAACTGTGGGGCGATGAGGAGCGACTCAAAGCCGAGCCTATCAAGGAGTTGTTTCAGCTGTATGTGCGCTTTCACCAGGAGGCTGAAACACAACCTGAGCTCGATGACCGCGCCAGAGAGGCGTTTCGTCGTCTCGAACAGGGCGATCCCCAGCTTCAGGCACTGTGGCGCCGGTTTCGCGACTTGTCCGTAGAGGAGTTTGAGCGGGTATATGCCCGTATGGGGATCGAATTTGACTCCTACGCCGGAGAGGCCTTCTATGAGGACAAGATGTCCGGGGTGCTGGATATGCTGGCCGGAAAAGGGCTTCTTAAAGAAAGCGAAGGGGCCACCATCGTCGAGCTTGAGGATCTGCCACCATGTCTGATCAAAAAGAGCGATGGTAGCACTCTCTATGCCACGCGGGATTTGGCGGCAGCATTGTATCGTTGGGAGCACTATCATCCGGCACTGGTGCTCTATGTGGTCGGAGCTCCGCAACAGCTTCACTTCAGACAGGTTTTTGCCGTGTTGCGTCTCATGGGCATGGACTGGGTAGCCAACTACGAGCATGTCCCCTTTGGCACCATACGCCTGGGAGACGAAGCAATGTCGACACGCAGAGGCAATGTTGTCTTTCTTGAGGATCTCCTGGATGAAGCCACGGAGCGCGCCCGGGCGATCATCGACGAGCGTAATCCGGGTCTGGCGGACAAGGCGGAGGTCGCTGAGATGGTGGGCATCGGGGCCGTGATCTTTTACTTCCTGATGTTCAATCGCATGAAGGACATCTCTTTTGACTGGGCCGCAGCCTTGAACTATGAAGGCGATTCGGGACCATATGTTCAATATACATTCGCCCGAGCGGGCAGTGTGCTTCGTCGAGCGAATGCGGAAGTCTTACCTGCGGCGGAGTTGAACACGAGTGCATTGACTGAGCCGGAAGAGTTGGCTCTGGTTAAGGAATTGGCGCGTTTTGAAGCGGTGGTCGCTTCCGCTGAAGCCGGTCGTGATCCTTCCGCCGTGGCCAGATACCTGCTTGAGTTGTGCCGGGCCTTTAACGGGTTTTACCACGCGCATCGTATCGTGGGCAGTGAGTTGATGGCAGAGAGACTGGCCCTGTTGGATGCTACACGGACCGTCATCCGTAACGGACTTCATCTGCTGGGCATTCAAGCCCCGGAGGAGATGTAGGCTAAGATCTTCCGTCTGTGGCCATCTTTTGGCATTACAGGGGATTCTTTTTCCGTAAGCGAATGGATTCCAAAGGTGGTCTGTGAGCGAGAGGAAGGATCAGGATGGGATTTGGCCTGGGCTTTATGGTCCTCCTGATGATCGTGGGCGGTTTTGCTGCCTATCAAGGTGACAAAGTCGGCAGGTTTGCGGGGAGGCGACGCCTCAGCATCTTGGGCTTGCGCCCTCGCTATACCTCGCGTATCATCACCATTATCACCGGTGTGATCATCGTCTTGTTCACGCTGGTCAGTCTCATCCTTTTGAGTGAAAACGTGCGACAGGCGTTGTTCGGTATGGAGCAGTTGCGAGCGTCGGTGGAGGCTTTGTCGACGGATCTTACTGCCAAGAACACCGAGTTGGAAGTGCTGGAACAACAACGAACTGAACTCTTTTTGGCCAATGACCGTTTGTCGAACGAAAACGCCCAACTGCAGGCTCGCAACGATGAGCTAAAGCAGCAGAGCGAGGCTTTGACGGAGCAGACGCGCTTGCTGACCGCTGAGCGTGATCGACTGGAGAGCGAACGGGTCTTGTTGGTGGAGCAGTTGGCGAGTCTGCGCAAGGCGGGTGAGTACTATTTCGACCAAGCCAGTCGCCTTCAGGAGGCCAACTTCAGCCTGCGTCAAGCCAGCTTCGTCTATCATGCTCTCGATATTCTTGGTTCGGTGACGGTTGATGCCCGGGAGTCTCCCACGGTGCTGCGTGAGCAGCTTGAGGCCCTTGTGGCCGCGGCCAATGAGAAGGTGCTCGGATCCGGATTGAGGGACGACGGCGTGGGGGTGCGTATAGACCGAGTCATCGTGCAAGAGGGGGGTGTTCACACCCTGGTCAGCGCCGATACGGTCATCGATCTGGCGGTCAAGGCGATCAAAGAAGACCCGAATACGGAAAGCGTCATCGTGCAACTCATCTCTTTGACCAATGCAGCCCCCGGAGAGATAGTCCAGGCTGACTTCAACCTTATCCGGAACGTGGTGGTCTTTTCACAGGGAGAGGTCATCGCTAGGCGCACCTTTGACGGCAGCAGAAGCCCAAGCGAGATCTTTGAGGAGTTCATTTTGTGGATCCAAGGTGAGGCGCGAGATGTAGCCCGCAACAGGGGCATGATGCCGCAGGATGACGGAACTTTTGGCGGGGTTTCTCCGCGACAAGCCTACGAAGTGGTCGAGTTCATCGCGCGGCACGGCAGCGAGATAGAGCTGGTGGCCTTCGCGGCGGAGGAGTGCTGGACCAGAGGGCCTTTGGTGCTCGGCTTTGCCGCACGCCCGCTTGAGCTGCAGTACGGGGAGGGTGAGGCAGTTGAGCTCATATCAGCGACCTAGCTGGGATACGTATTTTATCAAGATGGCCTGCTTGACAGCGAGCAGGGCTACATGTCCGCGGCGTAGAGTAGGCGCTGTCTTGGTGCGCGATCACCGTGTACTGGCCACCGGCTACAACGGCTCGGTACGAGGAGCGCCTCACTGCGATGATGTAGGTTGCTTGATAGCCAAACAGGGTGAGCGGGACTCATGCGTGCGTACCGTCCATGCTGAACTCAACGCCATTCTTCACTGCGCGCTCAACGGAGTGTCCAGCGCCGGAGCGACACTGTACTGTACCGACTTTCCTTGCTTGGGATGTGCCAAAGCTCTTATTCAAGCGGGAATAGGAAAGATCATCTACTTGTCTGAGTATCCCGACGTCCACTCTTTTTCACTGCTTCGTGAATCAGGTATTATGTTGTTCAAAGCTGTTGAAGACGGGCAAGGAGGGTACAGGCTGACATCGCCGCCCGGGTCTTGCACGTAGCGTAACCTGATGCTAGGGAGGTGTCCGCGTGGCAAGAAACCGCCGCTTAACCCATGAAGCAGCGGCCTCATTCGTTCTTGCGTGGCTGGCCATTCTTATATGGCACGGTGTTTTGCCCTGGTTTGGTTTTATCGAGCGCTTTTTGCTGCGACCCGGTCCTTGGGGCGAGTTGATGGGGGTGCTTTTTATCAGTGGCACCTACTATGCCATGCTGTCCGTTGTTCTGTCTTTGGCCGGCAGAATCGATGCCGCGGTTCACCCTATTCCAACCGCCTACTTCGGAGGCTGGTGGCTGGCAGTCATTCTAGCCGCTCTCAGTGTGTTCAGTCCGTCGTTCACCAACGTTCTCGGTCTTAAGGTCACGACCGCCGGAGCCAATCTGATTTTCATCACTTTGTTCGTCGGTACCATGAAGTATTGGATAGACGGGTATCTGCGCCCGCCTCCAACGCCTCCGGAGAATAGGATCGAGCGGCAACAGGAGGACTCTGATGACTGATCTGCGTGAGATTGTGCTCACCATTCCCGTGTTCTTGCTGGCCATTTCTTTCCATGAGTATGCTCACGCTTTGACGGCCGTTCGTTTCGGAGACCCCACACCGCGCTATCAGGGGCGACTGACCCTGAGCTTTCACGCTCATTTTTCATGGTTAGGAGCCTTGATGCTGATTATCGCCGGGATAGGATGGGCCAAACCCGTGCAGATCAATACGCGCAATCTCCGCAATCCCAAGTCAGACATGCTCTGGATCAGCCTGGCAGGGCCGACGGCCAATCTGGTGTTGGCCGTAACCTTCGCTATGTTGGTACGTCTGGCCATGCCATGGATATCGCCGGCGAACATGGTGGGCAGGTCGGTGGTCACTATGTTGTACTTGGGTGTGCGCCTGAATGTGTTGCTCGCGGCGTTCAATCTTATCCCCATACCTCCCCTTGACGGCGCCAAAGTGGCGAATGCTCTGCTGCCCTCGCGCTGGGGACAGGCCTTGGACAGCATGGAGCCCTGGGGATTTGTGATCATCTACGTCCTTTTGCGTTTCTTTGGTCTGGATAGGTTGCTGTATACGGTGGCAGCCACGGGATCGCGGATTCTTTTGTAAGGGTTGAGGGCGATGCGAGCTGAACTGGTCATGGTGGGAACCGAGCTGCTTTTGGGTGAGGTGCTGGATACCAATAGCCAATGGCTGGCCGCCAAACTGGCTGAAATAGGAGTCCATCTCTATTTCAAGAGCACGGTGGGTGACAATTCGGATCGGCTGGCACGGGTACTGACTCAGGGCTTGGGGCGCTCCGATGCAGTGATTATCAGCGGCGGCCTGGGACCCACCGAGGATGATTTGACGCGCCAGGTTGTGGCGAGCGTGGTGGACCGTCCATTGGTCTACAGCGAAGCAGCGGAGCGACATGTGCGTCAGTATTTCCGGCGCACCCAACGCCCCATGCCTGAGCGTGTGTTGCGACAGGCTTGGTTGCCCGAAGGCGCCACGCCCATTCCCAATCCGCGAGGTACCGCGCTGGGAATTTGGCTGGAGACGGAAGGTAAACTGCTTGTCGCCCTTCCCGGTGTCCCTTCGGAACTGAAGACCATGGCGGAGGAGTATGTCTTGCCTCGGCTTGTCGGTCGGGAAGGGGCTCGCGTGACCCACTCGCGGGTACTGCATTTTTGCGGTATCGGTGAGTCAAGTCTGGAGGAGCTGGTCGACGATCTCATACGAAAGCAGACCAACCCCACGATTGCACCCTACGCCAGCTTAGGTGAGGCTCGTCTGCGGCTGACCGCCCATGCCCCTTCGATGAGCGAGGCGCAAGCCATGATAGAGCCTTTGGAGCAGGAAATACGCCGACGTGCCGGTCATCTTCTCTACGGCGCAGACGGATGTAGCTTGGAGCAGGCGGTGGGTGATCTGCTTGTGGCCCAAGACGCTGACTTGGCCACCGTTGAGTCTTGTACGGGTGGTCTGCTCGCCCATCGCTTGACCAATGTGCCGGGTAGTTCCCGCTATATGCTGCAAGGCTGGATAACGTACAGCAACAAATCAAAAATGACCGAGGTAGACGTCCCCCATGAGCTGATAGACCGCCACGGAGCCGTCAGCGCGGAGGTGGCGGAGGCTATGGCCCTGGGTGCCCGTCGATGTGCCGGCAGTACCTACGCGTTGGCCACCACCGGTATAGCCGGCCCCGGGGGCGGAACTGACAAGAAACCTGTCGGTTTGGTCTACATTGCTCTTGCGGGGCCGCGGGGGACGGTCGAGGTCATCAAGCGTCACTTCCCCGGGGATCGTCTCGACTTCAAGAAACGGACGACTACCGCGGCTCTTGATCTGTTACGCCTGCACTTATTGCGAGCATAGGTCTGTGGAGGAGGTGTGCTCCGCTGCGTCGAAGTCCAGACAAGCCGGCTATCCCGGCGAAACACGAAGACGGCCGTCAGATGATGCGTGTCTTTGTCGCACTGCCCCTTCCGGACGCAGTTGCCGGCGTCCTTGCTCATCTGGTGCAACAGTCCGACCAATCCGAGATCCGTTGGGTGGCACCGGCCAATTTTCATCTGACACTCCGCTTCTTGGGCGATATCTCCGTGGATGATGTGAAGTCTGTTTCTGTCGCTTGCGCGCGGGCGGCGCGAATCGCCGAGCCGCTCAGACTCGTTGTGGAAGGTACAGGGGCCTTTCCGGGCTGGCACAGACCTTCTGTCCTGTGGGCAGGAGTGTCGGGTGAGACGGCATCCCTTCGTCAGCTGGCTACCGGTCTGGAGGAGGAACTCGTACGTGCCGGTTTTCCTCCGGAACAACGTCCGTTTAGGGCACACGTGACTCTGGGTCGATGTCGGTCAGGCTGTTCCAAAGAACTGTGCCAGCGATTACAGGCCACCGGTGAACAACTACATGAACCGTGGCTGGCGGATACGATGGTGATCTATCAGAGTATTCTTTCTCGGCGGGGGCCGAGTTATGTGGCTTTGGATAGCATTGCATTGGGTGGCGCCCCGAGAGGCGGAGAAGCAGAGAGAGGGAAGCAAAGTGTCGACTGATGAACGGCATAAGGCCTTGGAATTGGCACTGGCGCAGATTGAAAGACAACATGGAAAAGGCTCCGTTATGCGACTTGGGGAGGCTTCTGCCGGGCTTTCCGTAGAATGCATATCTACCGGAGCGCTTTCGCTGGACATAGCTTTGGGCGTCGGGGGCATCCCCAGAGGTCGTGTGATCGAGGTGTACGGGCCTGAATCATCGGGCAAGACCACTTTGACACTTCATGTTATGGCCGAGGCTCAAAAGGCCGGCGGTATGGCGGCCATGATTGATGTTGAACATGCCCTTGATCCGACCTATGCGCACAAAGTCGGTGTGGACATCGACAACTTGCTTATCTCCCAACCGGACAATGCGGAGAGCGCTCTTGAGATTGCCGAAGCGTTGGTGCGCAGCGGTGCCATTGATTGTATTGTAATTGACTCGGTGGCGGCTTTGGTGCCGCGCGCTGAGATTGAGGGTGAAATGGGAGACAGCCACGTCGGCTTGCAGGCCCGCCTCATGTCTCAAGCTCTGCGCAAACTGACGGGTGCCATCAGCAGATCACGGACAGCGGTGATCTTTACGAATCAGATCCGGGAAAAGGTCGGTGTCATGTTCGGTTCACCGGAGACGACGCCGGGGGGCAGGGCACTGAAGTTCTACGCGTCAGTACGACTCGATATCCGGCGTGTGGAGACACTCAAACAGGGTAGCGAGAACATCGGAAGTCGTACAAGAGTGAAGGTCGTGAAAAACAAAGTCGCCCCACCGTTCCGAGAGGCCGAGTTCGACATTATTTACGGACAGGGCATCTCGCGTGAGGGCAGCATCCTTGATGTAGCCGTTGATCTCGATATCGTTCAAAAGAGCGGGGCCTGGTTTTCCTACGGTGATACGCGTCTGGGACAAGGTCGCGAAAATGTCCGGGAGTTTCTGAGACAAAACGCGGCTTTGACTGATGAAATCGAGGCCTTGGCCCGCCAAAAACTCGGCTTGCAGGGGTCCGACAAGGATGTGGAAGCGAGCGAGGTGACGGCGGAGTAAGTCATGGCAGGGCTTGTGACGGCGGTGCACAAAAAAGGCCGCGATGTCTATGAGGTGTGTCTCGACAACGACCGCGTGTTTTTGTGTCCTAGTGATGTTCTTGTTCGCCGGCAGGTGGCAGTCGGGAAAAGAATCGGCCCATCCGAGCTGGAGGAGCTCTTGGCGGACGCTGAGAAAACCCTGGCGGTGCGAGAGGCGCTGGCTATGGTAGCCAGGGCGTCACGGACGCAACATGAGGTGATCGTAAGGCTTGAACGCAAAGGTTTCGGGCCCGTCGCTGTCGATACAGCCGTAGAAAGACTAAGTGAGCTGGGTTACATCGACGATCCGGGTCTGGCCAAACGCCTGGTCCGTGAATTCGATGAACGAGGGGACATGGGGCATTGGCGAAAAAGGCAGAAGCTTTTGCATAGGGGTTTCGATGCCGATGTGGTTGAGGCAGCCGTAGGCCCGCTAACTGAAGACGCGGAGCGTCAGCGGGCCTTGGCTTTGGCCCGTAAGCGACCTCCTCCGATCAATGAGACACAGATGCGACGGTTGGCTCACTACCTTTATCGGCGTGGGTTTAGCGAGAGTATCGTCTGGTGGTGTTTACGTCAGTTAGGCGCTGAGGTTGACATCGATCAGTGGTAAAGCTACAATTAAAAGCGGGCTTTTGGTCTGGTTGTAGGCTTTTGGTCCAGTTATGCGGCGACAATGTCCCGGGCATCAAAGCCTGGATTTGATGATACAACGGCACATGCCAATGGTCCGAGGTGAAGCCGAGCTCGTCTCGGCTTTCTTTACAACCTGTGGCCCTTCCCGGCTTGTCTGCCGCGGTTTTATTTGCAGTTAAGACGGTGGAAACAGGGGAAGGGGGGGTAACGAATAGCAATCGTATTAGTGATTTTGTCCGTAGCAGCTGCTGCGTTTGCCGGTGGCTACTTCGTCCGCAGGACGGTAGCCGAGGCCAAACTGGGGTCGGCTGAAGCCGAAGCGAAGCGGATCGTGGAGCAGGCGGTTCAGTCGGCCGAAGCGAAGAAGCGTGAATCTCTTCTTGAAGCCAAGGAAGAGGTTCATAGGATGCGTCTGGATGTTGAGCGAGAGCTCCGCGATCGGCGGCACGAGCTTAATCAGTTTGAACGGCGCCTTTTGAGTAAAGAGGAAAACCTCGACAAACGGCTGGAACAGATTGATGCCAAGGAGACGGCGCTGGACGAACAGAAAAGGAGCTTGGAGTCAGCAGAGAGCGAAGTGCAAGGTATGGTGGAGCACTGGCACCAAGAGCTTGAGCGTCTTGCGAGTATGACGAGCGATGAGGCTCGTGCATACCTGCTTCAGCGCACCGAGGATGAAGTGCGCCATGAAATGGCCTTAAAGATCAAAGAGATCGAGACTGAGGCACGTGAACAGGCTGAACGCAAAGCACGTAACATTGTATCGTTGGCCATTCAGCGGTGCGCCGCCGACCACGTGACCGAGAGTACCGTCTCGGTAGTCAATCTGCCCAACGATGAGATGAAGGGCCGGATTATCGGTCGCGAGGGACGCAACATCCGTACTCTGGAGACACAAACAGGTATCGATCTGATAATTGATGACACGCCTGAGGCCGTTATCCTGTCGGGCTTTGATCCAGTGCGACGTGAAGTAGCGCGTATAGCGCTTGAAAAACTCGTAGCCGACGGGCGAATCCATCCCGCGCGCATTGAAGAGATGGTCGAAAAAGCGCGGCGCGAGGTTGAGCAGACCATACGTGAGGCGGGCGAACAGGCAGCCTTTGAGGCGGGAGTGAATAACCTGCATCCGGAGCTGATCAGATTGCTCGGGCGCCTGCGGTTTCGCACCAGTTACGGTCAGAATGTGCTTCGGCACAGCATAGAAGTGAGTCACTTGGCAGGCATTATGGCCGCCGAGTTGGGTGCCGATATCCGTCTGGCTAAGCGGGCCGGTTTGCTTCACGACATCGGTAAGGCAGTAGACCATGAGGTGGAGGGTACTCACCTGGAGATCGGGCGCGAGCTTCTGCGCCGATACAAGGAGTCCCGTGACGTAATACATGCCATGGAGAGTCACCACGGTGACTATGAGCCGACGTCGGTGGAGGCCGTACTGGTCACGGCCGCCGACAGCATTTCCGCGGCTCGTCCCGGCGCACGGCGGGAGTCCCTCGAGAACTATATACGGCGATTGGAGAAACTTGAGGCCATCGCGGATTCACTGGACGGGGTGGAAAAATCATATGCTATACAGGCCGGGCGAGAGATACGCATCATCGTCAAGCCTGAGCGCATCGATGATGCCACCGCGACGAAGTTGGCCCGTGATATGGTGAAACGCGTTGAGTCTGAGTTGGAGTATCCGGGGCAGATCAAGGTGACCGTGATCAGGGAGACTCGAGCGGTGGAGTACGCCAAGTGATACTTGTGTTGGTTCAGAACGTGGCGTGAGGCTGTAGTTGAAAGCACGGCCTCACGCCCGTGATCCCGGATGGGGTGGGATATATCATGAAAGGTACCGATGCCGCGGTTGTGGCAGAGTCCGAGGGGGCCTCGCTGCAGGCGACACTCTTGATTTCTATCCTTCTGCGATATCCTGAGATTAGTTCCGTACGTTTCTTACCGCAAGACGGCTGCATCGGTTTTACTTTTCTCCTGCGGCAACCTGAGAACGGTGTCTGCCTGGCCTCCTTTGAGCACTCCGTCTTATCGCATCTCGATGCCTTTTCCGCCTTAGGGAAGGTTGAAAAGGGCTTCGTTTCGGTCGAGTGCAAGACGTACGGAACGCTGACGGTCGTCGAAGTGATCCGTGAGGTCAAGGCTTTTTCTCGGCAGGAGCTTTCCATGCTCATCTCACTGATCAGGGATCATTTCGGAGATGCGCTCGTAGTGGAAACGGGTGACGCGCTCCATCTGGAAGAACAAATGCTGGAAGAGGGATTGATCGACGACATCTTGGAGGATGTGCGGCGCGCAGGCCCTTGGCGTGAGCTCATGGGTTTTCGTGATGCCGGTCGCGTCTTGATCTTCAACAAGAATCGCCACAAGGCACGGGAATAGGAGGTTTAGTAGCATGGAGATTCTCAAAGTGTCAGCGAAATCGAACCCAAATTCGGTAGCAGGAGCCTTGGCCGGAGTACTTCGTGAGCGAAACGCCGTTGAGTTGCAGGCCATCGGTGCCGGGGCCATCAATCAGACCGTGAAAGCGATCGCCATTGCGCGGGGCTTTATGGCACCCAGCGGTATTGATCTGGTATGTATTCCTGCGTTTGTCGATGTGCTGATCGGTGATGAAGAGCGAACAGCCATCAAGTTTATCGTCCAGCCCCGTTGATATGTCTTTTTTCTGAGTGAAATATCACAAGAATGAGCAGTACAGGAGACAAACGCGAAAATGAACGGCGGTTCGTACTGGATTGCTGACTTTCACTGCGACACTCTTTTTCAGGTTATGCGCCATGGAGGCCATATGCGAAAACGCCCCGAAGGGCATCTGGATGTGGAACGGCTGGCCGCCGCCGGGGTAGACTTGCAGGTGTTTGCCCTATATGCGCCTGTGACATCCGCTCGGGGTCCGTTGCATGAAGCACTGCTCATGGCAGAGATCTTCTGGCGGGCTGTGGACCAGGGGCTTCTGCATCCGGTGCTCTGGAGCGACGATGTGCGTGCCGATTCCACAACTGTGCGCGGTCTGCTGTCGTTGGAGGGTGCCGATGCATTACAAGGGGACGTAGAACTCCTCCGAATCTTCTTCCGGCTGGGCGTAAGGGCGATGGGATTGACGTGGAACGGAAGTAATGCATTGGCTGATGGCGTGGATGCGGCTGAGGAGGGGGGGAGCGGGCTTACGACAGTCGGACGGCGTGTCGTTGAGGAGATGAATCGCTTAGGTATGCTGGTAGATGTCTCTCATCTGTCCGAGCGCAGCTTTTGGGATGTTGTCTCTGTGTGCGAGGGTCCTGTCATCGCTTCGCATTCCAATGCACAAGCCATCTGCCCTCATCGGCGCAATCTGTCAGACTCACAACTGCAAGCCGTGGCCGCCGGCGGCGGCGTAGTCGGGCTCAATTTCTACCCGCCTTTTCTGACCTCCGGCGGGGGGGCAGGCATTTGTGATATCTTGCGGCATGCCGAGCATATGCTCGCCGTCATGGGTCGGGGTCATGTGGGATTGGGCTCTGATTTTGACGGTGTCAGTGGGTTGCCTGAAGGTATCAAAGGGGTGGAATCCTTACCCCTGTTGGCTGAGGCCTTCGAAAAGGAATTTGGGCCTGAAGTGACAGCCGAAATCATGGGCGGCAGCTTTTTCGAAGTTCTGGTCTCCGTACTGCCTACGAGGCCTCTGGATCAATAAAGCGGCAATCCCCGGGGCATACTACCCTCGTATGCGTTTTACAAAGGGGGTTGCTCATGTCGGTTATCAAGGTCATTGAGTTGGTGGGACAATCGGATACATCGTGGGAGGATGCCGTACGCCAAGCCATCAAAGCTGCGGCCAAGACAGTTCGCAACATCCGAGGAGTCGAGGTGCTGAATTTCACGGCTCAGACGAATGAAAACGGGGATATCTCCAGCTATAGAGCCAATGTGCATCTGGCGTTTGAGGTTGAGCGCTGAAAGGCCGGGTATACCAGCCGAATAAGAGGGCACGATAGGGTTATCAAGCATAAGATAGCTTGAGCTGGAGGTGATTACCCGTGGACTGGCTGGGAGCAGTTGTGCGATTCGTCGTCTCGGCTCTGGTCCTCATGCTTGTCGGGTTGATTGTGCCGGGATTTCAGATCATGGGTTTTGGGAACGCATTGTTGGCGGCCTTGGTCATCGCTGCCGTGGGGTGGCTGATTGAGGCGACGATGGGTAAACGTGTATCGCCGTACAGCAGAGGCGTGGTCGGCTTTCTCGTGTCCGCAGTTGTCATTTGGGCGACACAGTTTGTTGTCCCAAGCATGGAGGTCGGGATATTGGGAGCCCTTCTGGCGGCCTTCGTGATCGGGATCATTGACCTTTTCGTTCCGACCACAGTTCGATAGTGGTAGATTGCGACCCAGGTCCGGCAGAGGCCTGGGTCTTAGTTTGGGGGCTTCGGTGTGCGGCTTTCTCGGAAACTTTGTGAAAATCTGGATCTTCTTAAGGATCAATTGGGCGTAGGCATCACCTTTGACGCGGTGGTTCGTGAGTTCGTCATTGCCGGCAAACCGGCGGCCATGATCTTTCTCGATGGCTTTATCAAGGATACGCTTACCGCAGATGTCATGCGGAGACTGCAGCGCGTGGAGCGCTCTGAGATCGTTCCCGGTATCGTTGAGAAACTAGTCACCGAACAGATCGCCCACGTTGAGGTGGAAACGGTAGAAGCCACCGAGGATCTGGTCGACCAGGTGCTTGCCGGGCAGCTCGGTCTGTTGATTGACGGTGAGACCGAGGCCATTGTCCTCGACGTACGCACCTATCCGATACGGAGCATTGAAGAACCCGAATTGGAGAGAGTCACCCGAGGTTCCCGGGACGGCTTTGTGGAGACTCTCGTTTTCAATACAGCGCTGATACGTCGACGAGTACGCGATTCGGGCCTGCGTTTTGAGCTCCTGCAAGTGGGGTCCCGCTCTAAGACTGACGTAGTCTTGGGTTACATAAGCGACATAGCTGATCCGGAACGGGTCAAAGGCTTAAAGGCACGGATCGAGGCCGTTGACATGGATGCTCTGGTCATGGGATCAAAAAGCCTCGAGGAGCTGCTGTTTCCCAGATCGCTAAACCCACTGCCGCAGGTCCGCTACACTGAAAGACCTGATGTGGCCGCGGCCCACCTGTACGAAGGGCACATAATCATACTGACGGACACCACGCCGATGGCTATGATCGTCCCGGTCACGTTTTTTCATTTCACACAACATGCCGAGGAGTACTTCCAAGCCCCGGTGGTAGGGACATACCTACGTTGGGTGCGGACACTGGCCTTGTTTCTCGCCTTGTTTCTCACTCCGTTGTGGCTGAGCCTCTACAAACATAAAGCAGCCCTGCCGGAGTTTCTGCAGTTTATCGGGCCCCGGGAAAGCTCGACGGTGCCTGTTGCCCTGCAGTTTTTTATTCTCGAAGTGGGTGTGGATCTGATCCGGATGGCTTTGATTCACACCCCGGGGTCACTGGCGACTTCACTGGGTATTGTCGGGGCCATTCTTCTGGGCGATCTGGCCGTCGAAGTGGGGCTGTTCGTTCCTGAGACCATCTTGTACACGGCGGTTATGGCCATTTGCTATTTCGCCATACCGAGCATAGAGTTTGCCCTGGCCATCCGCACCTTCCGCTATCTGCTCCTTCTGGCGGTCACGCTGTTTGGATTTCCCGGTCTGCTTGTCGGGGCGGTTGGTGTCTTCTTGGTTATCGCCCAGACAGACTCACTGGGTGTCCCTTACATGTGGCCTCTGGCGCCTTTTGCGAGCGGGCCGTTCTTTCGCCTTATCATGCGTTACCCTGTTCCGCAGGTGCGCTATCGACCAGTCTTTGCCGGAGGCAAAGACAAAGATGTGAGATGATCTCGACGTAAGTTGTGTCCGGCTGACTGATCGGGAAGCATTGATCCCTCACAAGGGCTGTGCTAGGATGAGAAGGCATAGCCTCTTGCTCATTTTGGAGGGAATAACTTGCATCTGCGAGGAAGCATGCGTATTAACGACAGTGGACATCTCGAAATAGGCGGATGTGACACCGTCGATTTGGCGCGCCGTTTTGGCACCCCGTTGTATGTCTTTGATGAACAAGAGATTCGCCGTCGCTGCCGGTCCTATGTCGGAGCGCTCGGGCGTCACTACCCAAATGGCAACATCATCTATGCGGGCAAAGCCTTTCTCACTCAAGCCATGTGTCGAATCATTCAAGATGAGGGATTGTGTCTTGATGTGGTATCCGGAGGAGAGCTTTTCACGGCTCTTTCGGCCGGTTTTCCGCCCGAACGTGTTTTCTTCCATGGCAACAACAAGTCTCACGAAGAGATCGCCTATGGCATCGAAGCCGGAGTGCATCGCTTTATAGTCGACAATCATTACGAACTGGAGATGCTCAACGAAGAGGCAGCCAGGGTCGGCACTACGGTCAACGTGTTGGTTCGGGTCGCCCCCGGAGTGGAAGTTGACACTCACTCCTATATGCGTACGGGACAAATCGACTCGAAGTTTGGCTTTGGAATCGATGACGGACGGGCTGCGGAGGCGCTCAGAGCCATACGGCAGAGCTCTCATCTACGCTTGCGCGGGCTCCATGCTCATATCGGTTCCCAGATTTTTGAACTTGAGTCCTATGCATTGACGACGCGTCTTATGGTTGAGTTCATTGATCGGCTGCGCACTCATGGCGGAGTGAATATCGAAGAGCTGAACATGGGCGGAGGATTGGGCATACGTTACTCCGCCGAAGACACCCCCTCCACGATAGAAGCTTTCGTGGAGACAATCTCCGGCGCTTTGAGGGCGGAATGTCGCAGCAGAGACCTGCCGTTGCCGAGACTTTTTTTGGAGCCCGGCAGATCGATCGTCGGGGAGGCGGGTACGACTCTTTACACCATCGGTGGATCGAAGGAGATTCCGGGTCTACGCAAGTATGTATTTGTAGACGGCGGCATGGCAGACAATCCTCGGGTTGCTCTCTATCAAGCCGAGTATGAAGCCATGGTTGCAAACAAGGCACGGCATGCACCGAGTGATCCGGTTACCGTGGCGGGCAAATGCTGTGAGTCCGGAGATATACTCATCTGGGACATCAACCTGCCTCCCTGTTCTCCCGGGGATCTTCTCGCAGTCTTTGCCACGGGTGCGTACAACTACAGCATGGCCAGCAACTACAATCGGTTGACGCGACCGGCGGCCGTCCTAGTCTGCAACGGAGAAGCGAATCTCATCATCCGGCGCGAGAGCTTCCGTGACTTGGTGCAGTACGATATTATCCCTGAGCGGTTGCGTCGCCGGGCGACAGACTGTCATGGACTATCAGATACGTCTCTCCGCATTTGAGGGTCCCTTTGATCTTCTGTTCCACTTGATTGAACAGGAAAAGGTCGATATCTGGGACATCCCTATTGCTCGGATCACCGAGCAGTATTTGGAATATTTGGCGAGCGTTGATGAGCTCGACTTGGAATCGGCAGGCGAGTATCTTGTCATGGCGGCTACTCTGTTAGCCATCAAGGCGCGCCTGCTTCTGCCCCAGCCTGCGTGCGAGTCTGAAGAAGAGTGTGAAGAGGTTGATCCCCGGCACGAGCTGGTCAATCGCCTCCTCGTCTATCGGCAATTTCGCGAGGCGGCTGCCGTATTGGCGGATTTGAGAGCCGGGCGACATCTTCTGTACCCTCGGGGACAAACGCCGCACCCCGATTGGAGTCAGCCGCGTTTTACCCGCCCCGTCGGTGAGGCGACCGTGGAGGATCTACGGCGAGCGATGCACGAGGTACTCCAGGCCTATAGACCGCCGCCGGCGACAGCTGCCATCCCGCGTCGGGCAATCACCGTTGAAGGGTGTATCAAACGCATCGAAAAGGCGATTCGGGAGAGTTCACTGTGTTCGTTTCGTTACTTGTTGCCCGCCGCGCCAACGCGTCAGGATGTAATTGTCACCTTTTTGGCGCTTCTGGAGCTGATTCACAGGGACCTACTCCGTGTGGAGCAACCAGCGGCGTTTGCTCCCATAGAGATCTCCAGGAAACAAGGTGAGAACGATGCCTGAAGCTCACGTTGTGGCCGGTTTGGAGGCTTTGCTTTTCGCCGGCAGTGAACCGGTGCCTGTGAACGAATTAGCACGCTTGTTGGACGTTGATACCTGCGTCGTCGGAGAGGCTTTGGAAGCCTTGCGCAAGGATTATGCCGACCCGAGACGGGGTTTCATGCTTGATGAAGCGGCGGGAGGAGTGCGTCTGGTCAGCAAGCCCGCCTATGCCCACCTCATATCTGAGTTGTTGCGACCGGTACGCAGTTCAGGCCTATCACAGGCTGCGTTGGAGACCTTGTCCATAGTCAGCTACAGACAACCGGTGACACGTCTGGATATCGAGACTATTCGTGGAGTGCGGGCTGATTCGGCGCTCACCTCGCTCTTGGAGCGAGGTCTTATCGAAGAGGCCGGACGCAAAGAGGCGCCCGGGCGGCCGATTCTGTATAGGACCACGAGACTCTTTCTGGTTGAGTTCGGCCTGGACAGCCTTGATGATCTACCGCCCCTTGAAGAACAGGATGAGGGCGCGTCTTCCGATTCGTAGAGCGAGAATGACTGGGGCATTCTACCATTTGGGAGGTGAACCGTCCGGTGGTGGTTGCCCTCGTCGCGGCGCTCTTTGTATTGATTGTTCTCATACCTATTCGTCTGGAAACCCGTTTCAAGATCTCTGAGGCCCGCGTTCGTTTCGATCTCAGGTTTTCCGTGGCCGGTCTCATTAAGTGGCGAGTGAATGTTCCGCTGGGTCGGCTGGGGCGGGGCTTAGTCAGAGCGCGTGTCAGGTTGTCTCCGGGAAATCAAACGGCGCGGGTGACCGACGAGCTTAAGCCGGGGCTGCTCTCGCGCCAGCGCCGGACAGATAAGTCTCTCATACAGAGAATCTTGTCCGGTGTAGATGTGGTACACATGTTCTTTGGATCCGGTCCGCAGGACAATGCTGCCTTGGGAAGCGTGTGGCTGCGCCTCATTGTTGTGCCTTTTAGGATCATCAGTCCTCATTTTCGTTGCCTGGAGTTTAGCTGGCAGACCCGCATCGGAGTGGGAGATGCGGGTGCCACCGCTGTCTTGACGGGAGTCCTTTGGGCGTTGAAATGTGGCATCTTGGCTCACTTGGACAGACGTCTCATTCTGGTCCGTCGGCCCTATGTGGATGTTAAGCCCAGTTTCGGCGAGGCGGAACTGGACACGGAGCTGTTTTGCATATTCCAGCTGTCCGTCGGTCAGATTATGTGGCGAACCCTACGCGACGCCGCACAACGTTGGCAACGAAAAGAGGCTGGAATCTATGGAGGGTAAACATCCCATCGAAGGTCTGATGCAGACCGCAATGGAGAGCATCAAGGAGATGGTGGATGTCAACACCATCTTGGGTGATCCGGTAGAGACTCCGGACGGTAGCGTGATTGTGCCGGTTTCTCGCGTGAGTCTGGGTTTTGCTGCCGGCGGCACGGAATATGAAGTAGAGGAAAAAAAGGAGCAAAAGGATTTTCCTTTCGGTGGAGGCACGGGTGCGGGGATCTCTGTGAATCCCGTGGCCTTTCTTGTCGTGGGTCAAGGCCAAATCCGCCTGATGCCCGTAGACGGTAATGCGACCATTGACCGGCTGTTGGACATGGCCCCTCGCATGTTCGAGCAATTCCAGGGTCTGCTGCGAGGTGGCAAGAACGGACGCACGAAGGTGGCCACTGAAGTTCAAGGTATTGATATAGAGCTCTAGAATGCAGGTACGCCACCATGGTGTGGCGTATCTTGTTTTCCAGGGTGAAAGCCGCCATGGAAAGACAACGGCTTCAGAAAGTCCTGGCCGCCAGGGGTGTCGCTTCGCGTCGCCGTGCAGAAGAGATGATTCGGCAAGGCCGAGTGTGTGTCAACGGTCAAGTGATAACGCAGATGGGCTTCAGAGTAGATCCGAGAACGGACCGCATCAGTGTCGACGGGATTCCGATACAAGGATCGTCGCGGTTGGTCTATCTTGCTTTGAACAAACCCGTGGGCGTCATCAGCTCCGCACGCGATCCGCGAGGAAGAAAGACAGTCGTCGACTTGATTACCGGAGTCTCTGAACGCATCTACCCCGTGGGACGCTTAGACGCAGATTCCGAAGGCTTGGTCTTGCTGACCAATGACGGGGAATTGGCTCTGCGTCTCATGCATCCTCGATATGGGGTTAGCAAGCTATATCGGGTGTGGGTCAAATCCAAACCGTCCAAGCAGGTCCTGCAGGCGTTGGAAAACGGAGTCATGTTGACTGACGGGCTTACCGCTCCGGCCCGGGTAAGACTTGGCACTAACGATGAGAACGGAACCCAATTGGAGATTGAACTGAGCGAGGGTCGCAACCGGCAGATTCGCCGGATGTGTGAAGCCGTCGGTCATCCTGTTGTCCGCCTGCGCCGAGAGAAGATCGGCCCTTTGGCGCTGGGCTCTTTGCGAGAAGGACAGTGGCGTCGTTTGAGCGCGGCTGAGCTCCGATCGTTGCGACGAGCCGCAGGGTTGGAGCCGAACGGCGGGTAGCGAAGGCCTTTCTTGTTGGGCATTGGCGGCTGTGATATAGTGATTCCAGGTGGGGTGGCCAGCCAGCGTGAATGCGAAGGAGTATATCGATGCGTGCGACCCAGAGCAAGGATGTAGCCCGCGCCGCCATCTTGATGGCACTGACCCGAGAGCGTGAAGAGGAAGACCGTCTGCAGGACGAACTGGGAAGGCAGGGTGTTAGAGCCGCTGCCGCCGACTATGGCGGTGAGTTTCTACCTGCCGTCCAGCGCATTATAGAGAGAGCCGTTGTGGCTGCCAGACGTGAAGGTGTTATCAAGGCCACTCATGCTGAAGAAGGAGCAGTGGCCGGAGCCACTCATGAGGCGGTGTCTCAGGTCTCGCGCAAGGCTTTGGGGCTTAATGTGGGCGGAAAGATCGGCATTGCCAGGCACGGTGAGCACATCGCCGTGGCTATTTATCTTGGTGTCGGTCTGCTGCATTTAGATGATGTAGCCATTGGATTGGGGCATCGGGCCGTGCCATCATCGTAGCGGGGGGTGGTTATGGATGACTGTGGCGCGTGCACAGGCACTTCGCGGGGCCATTACAGTGGAGCGAAATGACGAAAAGCTCATCTTAGAGGCCACCAAAGAGATGCTCACAAAGCTTTGCGAGTGGAATGAGCTGGACTATGACGACATTATCAGTATTGTCTTTTCGTCAACTCAGGATTTGAATGCCGCCTATCCTGCGGTGGGTGCACGGCAGTTGGGTATGACCCAGGTGCCCCTGATGTGTGTTGCGGAACTTCCCGTTCCCGGGAGCTTGCCGCTTTGTATTCGTTGCCTCATGCACATTCACACGGCTAGACCCCGACATGAGCTTCGGCATGTGTATCTGCGTGAGGCTCGCCGCTTGCGCCCGGATTTAGTCAGAGAAGGATAAGAACCGGTAGATAACCCAGAGAGGAGACGGAGGCTGCAGTGCGTATACCGTCGCATCGCCCGGCTATTGAGCGCATATCTCCTTATGTGCCGGGAAAGCCGATCGCCGAAGTCCAAGAAGAGTATGGTCTGGAAAACATAATCAAATTGGCTTCCAACGAAAACCCCCTGGGCCCGTCGCCCCTGGCGGTGGAAGCTCTCAAGAAAGCGATTAGCGGCGTACATATTTATCCGGACGGAGCCGTTCGGGATCTTCGCAACGCTATCGCGATGAAGCACGGTGTCTCGCCGGATGAGGTTTTTGTGGGAAATGGCTCTGATGAGATCATAAAGTTGCTGGCGGAGGCTTTTTTGCTTCCGGATGATGAAGTCGTGTTTGCGGATGTGACATTCTCGGAGTACGCATATGCGACACGCCTGATGGGTGCTCGAGAAGTCGTGGTACCGGTTCGGGAGGAGACCCACGATCTGGCGGCGATGGCTGAGCGGATCACGGAGCGGACCAAAATCGTCTTCATATGCAATCCGAACAACCCGACCGGCACATACGTGACCGGCGATGCAGTCGATGCTTTTCTCGAGAGAGTCCCCGAGGGCGTCTTGGCGGTCTTGGATGAAGCCTATGTTGAATACGTCGATGCACCGGATTTTCCCGATGCCATCGATCTGGTGCGCCAAGGCCGGCTTGTGGCCACGATGCGCACGTTTTCGAAGATCTACGGGCTGGCTGGCCTTAGAGTAGGTTACATCATCGCTCCGCGGGATGTCGTCGCCTTGCTCAATCGGGTCAAAGAACCCTTCAATGTCAACTTGTTGGCTCAAGTGGCGGCTTTAGCTGCTTTGAACGACGCAGAGCATCTGATGCGCAGCCGTGAGACAAACAGCAAAGGCAAGACTTATCTTGGAGCAGCATTCACGGAAATGGGCTTGCGGTATTACGCGACTCAGGCCAACTTCATCTTCGTTGATATCGGCCAGCCGTGCCGGCCGGTGTACGAGAGTCTGTTGCAGGAGGGAGTGATAGTGAGAACCGGCGATATTTTCGACAGACCTACTTTCTTGCGGGTGACTATTGGTACACAGCAGGAGAACGAGCGGTTTATCAAGGCTTTACGCCGGGCCTTGACCGCAGGCTGACAAGTATAAACCAGGGCGCTGATAAGCAGGGTAGCATGGTAGAATGGAGGGCGCACCATGGTTGTGGTTATGCAAAAGACCGCCTCGCAAGAGGAATTGGAAGCGGTCGTCAATCGATTGCGGGATTTGGGGTTTACTACGCACGTCTCGCGTGGTGTGGAACGTACAATCATAGGAGCGGTCGGCGAGAAGACAACGGACCAGTTGCAGCGGCTTGAGGCCATGCCGGCGGTCGAGAAGATCGTTCCCATCCTTCAACCTTTCAAGCTGGCCGGCCGGGAGTTTCAGCCCGAGACCAGCCAAGTGCGGGTAGGCAACGTAGTGTTCGGAGGCCAGACGGTCCCGGTGATAGCAGGTCCGTGTGCCGTGGAGAATGAGAGACAGCTGTTGGAGACCGCTGATCATGTAACAAGAGCCGGAGCATCCATGTTGCGGGGAGGAGCTTTCAAGCCCCGTACATCACCCTACACGTTTCAGGGGCTGGAAGAAGAGGGTCTGCGTCTGTTGGCCGAGGCCCGAAGGCGCACCGGCTTGCCGGTGGTCACCGAGGTGGTGAATCCGCGGGATGTAGAGACCGTGGTACAGTACGCGGACATGCTACAGATAGGTGCCCGCAATATGCAGAATTACACGTTGCTCAAGGAAGTGGGCATGTCAAGACGGCCGGTACTGGTGAAGCGTGGCTTGTCGGCAACGGTTGAAGAGTGGTTGATGGCCGCTGAGTACATTATGTTGGCCGGGAATGAGGATGTCGTTTTGTGCGAGCGTGGTATTCGCACGTATGAGACCCAGACACGCAACACCCTGGATATGAGTGCAGTGGTTGCCATTCAAGAGCTTTCGCATCTTCCGGTCGTGGTAGACCCGTCTCACGGTACGGGCAGATGGAGATATGTGACGCCAATGGCTCTGGCAGCGGTGGCCGCCGGAGCAGACGGCCTGATGGTCGAGGTTCACCGCCGTCCGGAGGAGGCATTGTCAGACGGACCGCAAAGCTTGCGGCCGGAAGTCTTTGCCCGCCTGATGGAGCGGTTGGCTCCGGTGGCTGAAGCTGTGGGGCGACGACTATGAAGGATCTGACGGTGACTATCATCGGCGTAGGACTCATCGGAGGCTCGTTGGGACTGGCGTGGCGTAGAGCAGGCGTCGGGCGAGTGATCGGAGTGACGCGCAGGCAAAAGACTCTCGATCTGGCTCTTGAGTGTGGAGCCATCGATGTCGGAACCACTGAAATGGCCCGGGGTGTTGAGCCGGCCGATGTCGTTGTTTTGTGCACACCGGTTTCGGAGATCGTGCCCTTGGCCAAGAAGGTTGCCGCCCAGGTGCGTTCGGGAACGCTCTTGACGGATGTGGGCAGTACGAAGGCCAGGATTATGGAGGGTGTTTCGAAATACTTGCCTGACGACGTGTGGTTTGTCGGCGGGCATCCCATGGCCGGGTCAGAACGTACGGGCGTGGAGGCTGCGGACCCGTATCTTTTTGAAAACGCTGTCTACTGTCTCACGCCTCCTCCGGGGATGGCCGCTTCGGCTGAGCCTGTGACACGCTTGCAGGAGTTGGTTCGCACTACCGGAGCTACCCCTCTGGTGCTCACCCCTGAAGCGCACGATCTGATTGTGGCAGGAGTCAGTCATATTCCCCACCTGGTGGCAGCTGCACTTGTGAACGCCGTTGCCTTCGCTGATACGGACAATCTGCCGATGCTACGACTGGCAGCGAGCGGGTTTCGAGACACAACCAGGATCGCCGCCGGATCGTCTGAACTGTGGCGGGATATATGCCTTTCCAATGCTTCGGCCATAGTGCAGATGATGAACGCGTTTGAGGATGACCTTGCTCAACTGCGTGAGGCGGTTGAGCGAGGCAATGGTGCCGTCTTGTACGAGCTTCTGGATAAGGCGCGAGAGACTCGTTTGAACATGCCTGTGTCATCGGCATCTCACGAGCTTGTGGTGACACTGGTCGACAAACCGGGCGCCATTCATAGAGTGACCGGTCTGATCGCCGATGCTGATCTGAATATCATTGACATTGGTATTCTCAAAGCTCGGGAAGGTGAGGGAGGCACTCTGCGTGTTGCTCTGTCAACGCCGGAGGCCGCTGATCTTGCTGTAACCCTATTGCGGAATAATGGTTATGTGGCCTGGCGCCGATGAGTCTTGATTTCGTGCAGGTATAGGTGAAAGAAACAGAGAAGAGGTCTTATCGGATCAGAGATGTTTGGTGTGGATAGGTGAGGAGGAGACAATGCTTGGGCCGACGAACCCTCGTCATCGCCATTGACGGTCCGGCAGGGGCAGGCAAGAGTACCGTGGCGCGTGAAGTGGCATCTCGACTGCAGTATCTGTATATTGACACCGGTGCCATGTATCGTGCCTTAGCGCTTAAGGTTGTGCGACTGGGTATCCCTCCCGGTGGTGTTGCTCAAGTGGCCGCAATAGCATCGACGTCGACGGTTGAACTGCGCCTCGACGCGTCTACGGGCGCAAGTCAGGTCTTTCTCGATCGGGAGAACGTAACCGACTCCATCCGATCGCCTGCCGTGAGCGGGATTGTTGCGACTGTAGCTGCAAATCCGGCTGTGCGTCGACACCTGTGTGAGATGCAGCGAGAGCTTGCCAGGCGCGGAGGTGTCGTCATGGACGGTCGAGACATCGGTACCGTAGTTCTTCCGCATGCCGACGTAAAGATCTACCTCACCGCGTCCTTAGCCGCACGAGCCGCACGCCGCTGTGCGGAGCTGAAAGCCAAAGGTCTGCAAGTGACTCAGGCTCAGTTGATGCAGGAGATCGCCCGCCGCGACGCGTTGGATTGTCAGAGAGCGGTCGCCCCACTCAAAAAAGCACCCGATGCTGTTCTCATCGATACAACTGAAATGTCTGTACCAGAGGTCGTAGATGAGATCATTCACATCTGTCAAGGGAGGATGTGAACATGCGATTGTATCCCTTGGGCCGTTTTGTCTGCACCCCTGTGTTGCGCACCTACTTCCGTGAACGCATTGAAGGCAGGGAGCATGTACCCAAGACGGGGCCCTTTGTTTTGACTGCCAATCACGTGAGTTATATAGATCCTGTGGTGCTTGGTGTGGCGTGTCCGCGCCCTGTTCATTTTATGGCCAAGGCGGAGCTGTTCCAGATCCCCGTTTTGGGTTTTTTGATCAGTCAACTCGGAGCCTTCCCTGTGCAACGGGGGGCAGCGGACCGGAGCGCCATTCGGCGGGCATTGCGTATACTAAAAGACGGAGGCGTCGTCGGTGTCTTTCCCGAGGGAACCCGCAACCGTGAAGGTGAGGCGCTGAACCCGCAGGGCGGTGCGGCCTTGATAGCTCTCAAAGCGGGCGTGCCCGTCTTGCCTGCGGGTATATGGGGAACGGCCGATATAGATGGCCCATTGCACCTTCCCAAGCCTGTGCGTGTGGGGGTGCGTTTCGGCGAGCTGATCGATTTGGGACGTCCCGAGACCGTGGATCGAAAAGGTGTAAATGAGGCAAGTATGCAGATCATGAGCAGGATACGGGAGCTGCAACGTGTTTCTTAGGCCGCAATGGACGAAAAGTCGCTGCCGTGCGATATTTTTCTTGAAGTCCTGCTTGTGATTTCGATTAGTAGGAAGGAATCCGTCCAGTAGAGACGAATATGCTTTGGGAATGGCATCATTTCCGCGCTCTTGCGAATACTAGGCGAGCGCACAGGCGGTGTCCCGAAGGTTGGGCCCGTGTGAAGTCAGTTTCAGGAGTTTTGGGGGGTTTTGAAGGGTCATGACTGAGGTACGCGACGATAGGGAACGGGAAACGGAAGTCACAACTGCCAGCGAGCAGGCAGAATCCACGGCGGCAAGCGAGCCCGGCACGGAGGCTGAGATCGAGGCTCAAGTAGAGGCCAACGTGGAACAAACTGGCGAGCAGGCTGTGGAGGCTTGCGACGAAAAGGAGGACGCTCCAACGGAACAGGCCGCAAGCGAGCCGGCTTCCGAGACGCAGTACGACGCGACTTTTGCCACTCTCGAACCGGGCAAGATCGTTACGGGCCGTGTGGTTCAGATGGGCGAGGATGAAGTCATGGTCGATGTCGGGTACAAGTCAGAGGGCCGTATTCCCCTGCACGAACTCGGACTGCGAAGCGGGCAACAGCCGGCGGACATCCTCAAAGTTGGCGACGAAGTCGACGTCTTGATTCTCAAGGTCGACGATGCGGAAGGTAGCGTTGTTCTTTCGAAGCGCCGGGCGGATACGCGTCTGGTGTGGCAGAAACTCGAGGAGATGTACGAAAGCGGTGCTGTCCTCGAGGCTGTCGTTACTGAAAGAGTAAAGGGCGGACTCCTGGTGGATGTGGGCGTACGCGGTTTTGTACCGGCTTCACATGTCGCCCGCAACTATGTGGAGAACCTTGACAAATATGTGGGTGAAGAGCTACGCCTCAAGATTGTCGAGATTGATCGCCAGCGCAACAACGTAGTGCTCTCGCGCAAACTGGTCCTGGAGGAGGAATACCTCAAGGCCAAGGAAGAGACTTTCGAAACGCTTCAAGAAGGAGCCGTCGTTGAGGGCGTCGTCCGTCGCATCACTGACTTTGGCGCCTTTGTGGATATCGGTTCCGGTGTGGAGGGTCTCTTGCACGTCAGCGAGATGGCTTGGAGTCGTGTGAAGCATCCGTCCGATGTAGTGCAGGAAGACGATGTCATCAACGTGATGGTGCTCAACGTCGATCGTGAGAACGAGCGTATCTCGTTGTCATTGAAAGAGACGTTGCCCGATCCGTGGGAGACTGTGGATCAGCGTTACGTCGTAGGTGATATCGTCGAAGGTGAAGTGACGCGAGTCGTGGACTTTGGTGCCTTCGTCAAGTTGGAAGACGGAATAGAAGGCTTGGTTCACATTTCACAGATGGCGGACCATCACGTCACCAATCCGTCTGAAGTGGTCAGCCCTGGCGATGTCGTCAGTGTGAAGATTGTCAGTCTGGACGACCGTGCCCGTCGGATTGGTCTTTCCATCAAGGAGGCTCAGCCGCGACCGGTACGCCTGCCCAAGGAAGCCTTCCGCGAACAACAGACCAGCTTCGGTGATACAGGAGAGGGCAACACTCTGGGCGATCGTTTCCCCGGGCTTTCCAGCTACTTCGATGACGACGAAGATGACGAAGACGATGACGAGCAGTAGTCACTGCTTTTGACAGATCGGAAGTACGAGGTTTGGGCATTGAGCTCGAACCTCTTTTTTTGTTCAATCGACTTGCGGCGGTTAGCGAAGTCAGAGATCGGGAAGGATAACGACACAGAGCTCATGTACACCGTGTTCTACGTGGAGGGACGTGAGGCGAAAATGTCGTTAGGCTTGGTTCTTCTCTTGGGCTTCGCAACCGCTGTCTACTTCGGACTGGCGCATCGGATTCTTGATCGGATGCGCCTCACGGATGTGCAGGCCTTGATCTTCATTGCCGTCATGGTCGCCGGCGGCTTTGTGACCTTGCCCATTCCTGCCGGACAGATCAAGCTGTCGCTGAATTTGGGAGGAATGGTTGTACCCGTTGTGCTCTCTTTGTATCTGCTTTCGAAAGCTGACAAGACCTGGGAATGGGTAAGGGCTCTTTTGGCGTCTGTGGGGACTGCGGCGGCCATCTGGCTGATTTCAGCCAGAACCGATTTCGGACCTGAAGCGGGCAGTACGGTTTTTCTTGACCCGGTCTGGCTGTACAGTCTGATAGCCGGCTTAATTGCCTATTTGCTCGGCAGATCGCGCCGGGCAGCCTTTATAGCCGGCACCCTCGGTGTGGTTCTGGCGGATTTGTTGCACCTGGCGCAGCTTATGCTCAGAAGATCGCCTGGGGTAGTGGCCTTGGGCGGTGCAGGCGTCTTTGATGCCACGGTATTGGCCGGTTTCATTGCCGTTGGGCTTGCTGAACTTGTCGGAGAGACGAGAGAGCGCCTTCAGGGCGGGCCCGAGTTGGGTGATGACAGGCCTCTGGCGCTACGCCAAGACGAAGGGGTCCGGGAAGACGACGGTCGAGGTGACGATCTGTGAAAAAGAAGATCTCGGTAATATCCGTGCTCGTTCTCTTGGTCGCTCTTTCTGTGCCCTCGCGCGCTGAGGAATGGGGAGAGCGGGCCGATGGCGGTTACTATCGTGTTGAAGATCTTGATGGCCGTTTTATCACGGTTACGGCTCTTGACGTTGATAAGGGGGACATCTACATAGACGCTGACAATCGACGGTACGTGATAGATCACTTCAGAGGCGATACGGCGGTTGCCCGCTATGACGGCATCGAACGGATGCCCATTGTGCGAGACGGAAAGAGTCTTTGGGCAGGGGCCGTTGAGTGGGCAGCGCA
>JBMNSS010000004.1:0-49721 GCA_050945315.1 Limnochordia bacterium
AGACGTTGAGGCCAAGCCGAAAGAGGGTCAAAAGCAACAGCAGCGACGGAAAGGCGGAAAGCTCCAAGGGGTGACGCAGGTTCATGGTCAACAGCAAAACCAAAAACGACATCGTGATATTCAACGCCAAGACGACATCCAACAAGGCGGGAGGAAGAGGAAAGACAAACATCACTAAGATGAGCACCACCGCCATCACGGTGAGAAGATCAGCGTGTGCCAATCCCCGCTGCAGCCAGCTTTCTCCGGCCATCTTTTTCTCCCCCTTCTTGTCCGTCAATTGGCCTGCCGACCGCGCAAGCGATACACAAAAGCCAGCAGTTCAGCCACCGCCTGATACAACTCCGGCGGCACTTCCTGTCCCACATTGCCCCGGGAAAAAAGGCCGCGGGCCAACGCCTCGTTGCGCACGATGGGCACCCGATGCTCCCGGGCCACCCGCTTGATCCGCTCGGCCGTCTCGCCCGCCCCGCGGGCCACGATCACCGGGGCGGACATTTTCTCCGCTTCATAGCGCAGAGCCACTGCCACGTGCACCGGATTGGTGACCACCACGTCCGCCTGCTCCACCGCTTTGAGCATGCTCCCCAGGGCTATCTGGCGCTGACGCTGACGCTGACGGCTCCGCACTTGCGGATCGCCCTCGCTCAAGCGCAGCTCCTCTTCCAGCTCTTTACGCGTCATGCGGATGCTTCGCTCGTGATCCCAGCGCTGATAGATATAGTCGGCTGCGGAGACGGCGAGAAAGACGGCCCCTACCCGGGCAAAGAGCCTGCCGACCAAGGCTCCGCCGCCGGCCGCGGCCTGAGCGAGCGAGCCTTCCGTCAAGGCGGGTGCCACCAAAAGCGTCTCTTCTATCACCGACCGGGCCTGCCAGGCGATGACGGCCACCTTGAGCAGACTGCGCACCAGATCCACGAGAACCCGCCTGCTGAACAAACGTTCGAAACCCTCCACGGGGTTAACCCGGTTCCAGTCGGGCCGTAGGGCCTCGGTGCTCCACAAAAAACCCACCTGTACGAGCTGAGCGGTCAGACTGGCGCATGCCGCAGCCAAAAGCACGGGAGCCAGAATCCTGCCCATCGAGAGCACATTGGCAACGGCCAAGGCCTCCAAGGTGCGGGGTGTCAGCGTCCGTGTCTCGGCCGCAGTCAGGCCGTGGCGCATCATGCGTATCGCCGCATCAGCCAGAGCCGGACCGTAGGCAGTAAATACCAGATAAGCGGCGAGAATCATCAGCGCCGGGCCGAGCTCCGCCGTGCGGGCCAACTGGCCTTTTTTCCGGACTTCCTCCCGCCGTTTCGGCGTCGCCGGCTCGGTACGCTCCCCGCCCACGTCAGGTGGCATGTACTGCTTCCTCCAGACTACCGCAACACTCGGATAAACCCATCCAACCAGGCCGGCAAGAGCCCTCCCGCCTCAAAAGCGCTCACCGCCCAACGCACCATGAAGGGCAAGGCGGCCATGGCCGCCAAAAGACCGACAGCCGTCTTCAACGGAAAGCCGATGGAAAAGATGCTCAGTTGCGGTACGGCCCGATTGGCCAATGCCAAGGCGGTGTCGGTCACAAAGACGGCGATCAATATCGGCACGGCGATGGCCACGCCGCTGTTGAACGTCTCCGTAAAGGCCCAAAAGACCGCATGAGGCGCCCCTTCGTGCAACAAAGAGCCGCCGGGAGGGACGTGTCGGAAACTGTCGGCCAAAGCCTTCAACACCGTCAGGTGGCCGTCGACCGTCAAGAAGACGGTTCCCACCAGGAAGTAGTAAAACTGACCGAACAGCGGTATGCGGCCTCCACTCGCCGGATCAACGGCTCCGGCCATCCCCAGGCCCATCGGTACCTCCACGAACTGCCCGGCCACCTGAACCGCCGTGAAAAGCAGCCGCCCCACATAGGCCAAAGCCAGGCCCAAAAGCAGCTCCCCGGCAAAAAGAGCCGCTCGCTGCACTGGGGTCTGCGGCGTGGGAAGGGGCCCCAACGTAGGGGTGACCAGCGCCGTCACGAGAAGGCTCAGCCCGAGCTTGGTCTGGACGGGCACGCCTTTTTGGCTGAAAACGGGAAAGCCGACCACCAGTCCCAGGCAACGGCCCCAGACCGGCAGCGGGGCCAAAAGCCGCTCTACCAGGGCCTCGGACAACCATGCGGTATTCATCGCACATAGTGAGGCATCATCGTCAACAGATCCGTGGCGTAGTCGACGAGCTTATGTAACATCCACGGGCCGAACAAGGCCACCGCCGCCAAAGCGGCCAGGATCTTGGGCACAAAGCTGAGCGTCTGCTCTTGGATCTGTGTCACCGCTTGGACAATGCTGACCACCAGTCCGGTGAGCAGGCCCAAGCCCAAGACGGGTCCGGCCACCAAAAGGACGATCATCAGAGCCTCGCGTCCCAAGCGGACCGCCTCTCCGTCTGTCATGCCTCTATCCTCCTACCTGGTAACTCAAAAGCAGCGAGCGCACGACAAGATGCCACCCGTCGGCCAAGACAAAAAGCAAGACCTTAAGAGGTAAAGAGATCATCATCGGGGGTAGCATCATCATGCCGAGAGACAAAAGCACGCTGGAAACGATCATGTCGATGACGATAAACGGGATGTAGAGCACGAAGCCCATCTGAAAGGCGCTTTTGAGCTCGCTGATCACAAAGGCCGGGATGAGCACATGCAATCCGACCTCGCGATGATCACTGACGGGCGGCCCGCCCGCCATATCGATAAAAAGCTGTAGATCCTTCTGACGCGTATGCTGCAACATGAACTCCCGCAGCGGACCCTGCGCCAGCGTTCCGGCGGCCCGGAATTCGAGCTCCCCCGCCAAGTAAGGTTGCAGGGCGGTCTCGTTGATCTGTTGCCAGGTGGGCATCATCGTAAACAAGGTCAAGAACAGGGCCAACCCGATGAGCACTTGGTTAGGCGGCATCTGGTTGGTACCCAAGGCCGTCCGGGTAAAAGAGAGCACGATCACGGTCCGAGTGAAGCAGGTCATAAGAACGAGTATGGAAGGAGCCAGAGACAATACAGTCAGTATGATCAGGATCTGCAAGCTGAGCACCAGATCCTGTGGCTCCTGCCCGGCTTCGACGCCGAGGGTGACTCGGGGCACGGCTACGGTCTGCGCCCCGGCGGGGAAGGTACACAGCGCGGCGCACAGCCCTACCGCCACCGCGCACAAGGCGATCCTTGAGAGTTGAGGCCCAAAGATGTGCACCCTTCTACACCTCCTGCGTCGAGTCATCGTCATCTTCGCCCTTGGCTTTTCCGGACCACTCGCTCAAAAGACTCACTCCGCCCCGGCTGACGCCCAGCAACAAGCGCCGATCCTCCACCTCCACCAGATGCAGCGAACCCTCCTGCCCCAACGGCAGTGAATCGATGAGCTTCATGTGACGGGGCCGGATCGTGTTGTGCCTGCGCAGCAAAAGACGCGCCGCGGCGTACAAGACCGCCAAGAAGACCGCCGCTTTGACCAGAGCCTGATACTCCATCGTCAATCCTCACGGATAGTGCGCAGACGCTCCTGCGAACCTGAGATCTCCACCACGCGCACGCCGAAATTGCCGTCAGGCAGGACCACTACCTCACCTTTGGCCAATTGCTTGCCGTTGATCAAAATATCGACAGGCTCGCCGGCCAGCCGGTTGAGCTCCACCACAGACCCTTTCCCCAAATTGAGCACATCCTTGATAAGCAGGCGAGCACTGCCGATTTCCACGGTCAGATTCAGAGGAAGATCGAGAATCAGATCCAGATCACGCCCTGCGCTTTGATCAGTCTCTTGGCGTAGCTTGGGCAGCCGCGGGGCGCGCGTGGCCACCTTGGCCGGTTCGGAAGTCTGTTCCACCTCCACGCTGCCGGCCGCCGCCTCAGACAAGACAAAGCCCAAGAAGACCGCCATCCCGTCACCCGCCGCCTCCCAGGCGAGCAGCGTATCGCCTTGGAGAGTCTCGGCTTGAGCGACATCGTCCAAGATCGGCCAAGGCTCACCCACGATCTGCACCACGGACTGATCGTCCACTCCCGTGGAAAGCCCCGCCGCGATGGCCTCCAAGAAGGCCGTCTGCGCCTCCTCGGTATCCGCCTGGGCAGCCTCACTCACCGCCCAAACCACCGTCAAAGGCCCTTCCTGAGCGCCCTCGATCCGAAAGCGCGCCGCCAGAGCATGCGCCGGCATCTGCCTGCGCAACCGGGGCCAAGAACCTGAGGCGACACTGACGTCTCCCGTACGCAGCCGGGCCCCGAAAAAATCGGTGAGTTGATCCACGATCATTTGGGCGACGGGTTGCCATACCGCCACCAAAGCAGCCGTTTCATTCGCTGTCATGACTGTCGTCCTCGCTTCCTGTAGAGGAGGTGGCAGGACCACCTACATCGTCATCAATCCAGTCGGTGATGAGCATGCCGTAACGTCTGCCGACTATCCCGAGCCGGCCGCACAGGCGCTCTTGACCGGCGATCAACAAGGGCAGCTCTTCTTTCTCCTGACGATCGAGCACCACGCAATCGCCTTCCTGCAGATCCAACAGCTCCGCCACGGTGATGGTGGCCGATCCCAACAAAGCCCGGACCTCGACCGGAGTGTTGATAATGGTCCGCCGCGTCTTTGCCGTCTGCGGATGGGCTTCATGATTTGCGGATCTGTCGCTGTCTTCAAACCACAGATGCTTGTTCAGACGCGGCGTGATCGGCTTCAGCATCTGATATGGCATACACAACCTGATTTCCCCCACCGCCGTGCGGACCGAGACACCGTAGCTGATCACCACGGCCACGTCGGAGCCCGTCGAAAGCGGTACGAAGTGCGATCTCGTCTCGAGCTGATCGATGACCGGTTGCACGGCCACAATGCTCCCGAAGACCTCTTGGATGCAGGTCAAGATGCGTTCCACCACGACGCGCAAGAGCACCGTCTCTATTTCAGTCAGCTCGCGCACTTCCGGAGGCACGTCTCCGGGTCCGCCCATCAGCCGATCGATACAGGCCAGGCAAAGCTCGGGATCCAACAGCAGGATGATCTTGCCCTCCAGCGGCGGCAGGCTGCAGATGGCCATCAAACAGATGGGCGGCAATTCGGCGGTGAAAGCTTCCAAGGAGGCCTCCGCCAGGCTGTTCATGTCCACCCGGACGACACTGCGCAACACAGTGGAAAGCGCCCCTGACATATAGCGGCCGAGATCGCCCATCACCATGCGCAGGGTCTGTTCGTTCTCCTTTGACATCTTCTCCTGACGGCGAAAGTCAAAGGCGACGACCCGGGCCGCCTCTTTTTCATCGTCCTCCGTGATCTGAGCCGCACCGCTCAACAGAGCGCTCATCTCCTCGGGGGTCACATGTTCCATCATCGAGGCCTCACCACCATAGGAAGAATCACTGCATGACGAACTCCGGGAAATAGACCCCCGTGACCGGCTCGGCGGAAAACATATCATTGACGGCCTGCAGAATCTCTCTCTGTAATGAATCCATGCCCTCCGGTCCGATCAGTGAATCGGCATTCCGGCCGCGCAAAACCGAGATCACGACGTGCTTCAACTCGGCATCACGCTGATTCAGCACCCGCAAGTCTGACCTTGACGGTGTCTCCAGAACGACGCAGATCCGCAACAGGCGACAGTGGCTGCGCTCCGCAGGTTCCAAATCCACCGTAAAGACCCCCAAGTTCAACTCAGAGACCCTCCGGAGGGAAGCAAGAACAACCTCAGATGTCCCCAAAACACGTGTGGTGGCATAGGCCCCGACCACTGCGGCTGCCAAAAACAGCAGAATCGACCACAACAATAAACCGCGTCGCTTTCCCATGACCCAACCCCTCATTCTGCGGCCGGAAGCTCATTCACGGCACTGTCGAGTATGATGATGTCAACTCGTCTGTTGCGCTGCCTTCCCGCCGCCGTCTGGTTTGATCCTATGGGCCGGTACTCACCGTAGCCGACGGCTGACAGGCGCTGTGAATCAATCCCGCCCGCATCTTCCATGAAACGCACCACCGTCGAAGCCCGGTACACGGACAACTCCCAGTTGGACGGGAATTGAGCATTGTGGATGGGCACGTTGTCGGTATGGCCCTCAATGCGGACGTGGTTTTCCATCTGCGTCAACACACCGGCCAAGGCGGTCAGAATCTCGCCGGCCTCAGGGCGCAGCTCGGCCCGTCCCGAATCAAACAGCACTCGGTCGAGGAATCTGAGAGTCACTCCTTCGGCCGAGGGGACGACGGCGACAACCGTCTCCAATTGCCGCCGGCGTACGAAATCCTCCAAAATGCGGATGATCTCATACCGCGAGCTGTCGCTCAACAAGTGACTATCCTCCTGGATGCGACCTCCGCTGAGCACCCCGGCATAGGCTTGAAAAGAAGTGATCACCGATTGAAACCGCCGGACGTCCAACTCCGAGAAGGCATACAGCAATACAAACAGAACCAAAATGTTGGTTATCAAATCGGCGTAGGTTGTCATCCACAAAGGCGAGCCCGCCTGTTGTTTCGATCTGTCACGCCGCCGCATCGACTCTGCATCCTTTCCTCAGACCCGCCAAGGGCGTTACAGTCCGTCGGATCACTCTTCGGTCAGCCATGTCCTGATGAGCCGGGCAAACTCCGACGGCCTGTCTCGGGCCAGCTGCTCCACAGTCCGCTGTTGACGGGCCCGCCCATCGGGCGGTGTGACCGTCACGACCGGCTCTTCTTGGGCGACCGCCGTCTCGGGTACTGCCGTCTGCACAGACCTGCGCCTGCTCCAAAGAACCAACGAGATCAGCAGGGCCACCAACAGCCCCACGGCCGCTCCTACAGCCACCCACAGCGGCCATTTGAGCGGAGCCCGCTCTTGTGGCGTCTCATCGGAGATCTCCTGCCTCGGCTCTTCGAGGTTAGAGCGAAAGGGCATGCCGGCCACGGTCACTACACCGAATTCCCGGCGGTCTGCTCCGACGGCAGCCGCAATCGTGGCCCGCAACGCCTCCGTCTCGGCGGCAGTCAGGTTCCCGTCAATCCATACCGCCACTGACAGACCCTCCAACCGGCCCGGAGCGACCACGCGCCGCCTTTCGGTACGATTGATCTCGTACTGCACATCAGCGGAACGCCGCTGATACCTTTGGGCCCCGGAAGAATCGTCAGGGCTCGTATAAGTCGGGAAGGCCCCTTCAGGCTCGTTGCCCGTCACCCCGGCCCATCCGCCGGTGCCGGAAAGCGTGTCGGCTGACTCTTCCTGTGTTCTGGAGACGCGTACCAGACCTTCCGGAGCGGCGGGTTCGAAAATCTCCAACACTTCTTCTTCACTGTCGAAATTCATGTCTGCTTTGACACGGACAATGGCCCTATCTGCCCCGTACAGACGCTCCAACATGGATTGCAGATGACGCTCCACATCGTGCTCAAAAGCCCGTTGAATCTCCAGCCGCTGCATGGCGGCCGTGCTCGCCGTGACTTCAGCATCAGCGGGCTGAGACAAAAGGTTGCCTGCGGTGTCTACGATGGTCACATAGTCAGGATCAAGCGACTCGACACTGTGGGCAACCAGATGAGTGATCCCCCTGATCTGCGCCGGGGTCAGGCGGGCTCCCGGGCGTAACTGCAAGAGTACGGATGCGCTCGCCGGCCGTTGATCGCGCACAAAGAGGCTCTTTTCAGGCAGCGAGATATGTACCCGGGCGTTTTCGACCGCCTCGTATTCGCGGATGGTACGTGTGAGCTCACCCTGCAGGGCCCAGACGTACTTGACGTTCCGCTCGAAATCAGTGCTGCCGAAGGCGGCTTGTTGAAAGATCTCAAAGCCCGCCACGCCCCGCTTCGGCAATCCTTGCCCCGCCAAATCAAGACGTGTCTGGTAGACTTGTCGGCGCGGCACCAAAATGACCGTGCCCTCATCAGACAGACGGTAGCTCACGCCCGCATCCTGCAGGGCGCTCACAATCTCGGCCGCGTCGCCCTCCTGCAGATCGGTGTAAAGCGGTGCGTACTCCGTCGTACCGCTGCGGATGATCACCACAATGAGCGCGGCGAAGACAAGCAGGCCCACGGCGGCGGCCGACCACTTCTGCAAAGGCCGGAGTCTTCCCCAAAAAGCAGTCATTTGATGCCACAAGTTTCCGACAGGCTCCAGAGCACCCATACACTGCCCCTCTCAGCTGCTAGATCTGCAAGCGCATGACCTCTTGATAAGCCTCCAACACCTTGTTTCTCACGGCTACGGCCAGATCCAGGGCCAACTCCGCCTTCTGGGCGGCGATGGTCACGGTGTGGATATCGGAGATCTGACCGGCGGCCATAAGGCGTGCGGCCTCCTGGGCCTCAATCTCACGCTGATTGACCGCGTCAATCGCTTTGGCCAATGTCTTGGCAAATCCCCGTGTCTCATCGGATACCGGCGAGCCAATCCGCGGACCAAAGCCCGTACGTATGACCTGCATATGCCTTTCCCCTTCCCTTAAGCCCGGCCTATATCCAGGGCCCGTCGGGCCATCTCTTTGCTGGCGTTAAATACCGTGACGTTAGCCTCGTAAGCCCGGGAGGCGGCGATTAGATCGACCATCTCGGTGACCGGATTGACGTTGGGCATCTCCACATATCCGTCGGGACGGGCATCCGGATGCGACGGGTTGTAGACCAAAGGCAGCGGAGACGGATCATCGACGATCCGTGAGACCCGCACGCCGGAACCCGAGAACCGCCCCTGCGGCGACGAGGCGACGGAGTCTCGTTCCTGTAACACGACCATGAGCCGTCTGTAGGCCCCGCCCCGTTCACTGCGAGTGCTGTTGGCGTTGGCTACGTTGCCGGCGATCACGTCCATCCGCAGGCGCTCGGCCGTCAAACCCGAAGCAGTGATATCAAAGGAGCGAAACATCAACGCCGTCCCTCCCTGATCGCGGTGCGCAGCCGCGCCTGAAGGCCGCTCCACTGCTGGGCCGCGGCCTGATAGGCGATCGATGTCTTGGCCGCGGTGACCATCTCTTGTTCTATATCCACACCGTTGCCGTCTTCGCGCACTCGCCCGCGGGTGGCGGTCACCACCTGAACCGGGACCTCGAGATCCTTCCTCGCCACGGCCCGTGCCAGGGACTCTTCAAAACTGACCCGATACGGCCTATAGCCCGGAGTCTCCACGTTGGCCACATTGTGGGCGGTCACTCTCTGACGCAACCCAAGGGCATCAAGAGTCAGCTCCAACACCTGCCCCGTGTAAGCCGTGCCCCGCAGTCCGTTCATGCCTTGAGACAACTGCACACACCTCCTATCCGTTACTATGGACACATCCCTTTTGGCATGTCTACGACATATGTCGACGATTTCCTGCTCTAGAGCTCCTTTTGTCCGGGATCTCGCACCCATCTATATGTCTTTGGACAGGAGCCGATTTGTGAATCAAGTCACAATACCTTCGTCCGGATGACATAAAGGCCGGACCATGCCCGACCGTGTTCAGATTACAGACCCGCCTCCATGGCCGCCTCATGGGCTGCGCTCTCTTCATCGAGGTCCGCCGCCGGGCTGCCCGCAGGCACCTGTACGCTCAGAAGCTCCTTCAAGACCGTCGGATTCTCACCGGCGGACATGGCCATGACAGCCCTGGTGATCATCCGTCCCAACAGCAGATCCTCTTCACACCGATTGCGCAGTCGACCGGCGATCGGCGCACACACCAGATAAGCCATGGTGGCACCGTAGAAAGTGGTCACCAGCGCCAGACCCATGGCCGCCCCCAGACTCCGCGGATCGTCCATGGTCAACAACATCTTGACCAGCCCGACGATGGTGCCGATCATACCGAAAGCCGGGAAGTAGCCGGCCATGGCCTCGTAAATCTCGATGGTCCGGTAGGCCTCATCTTCCAACGTATCGAGTTCGAGTTGCATGTACGCCTCAAGCTCTTCGGCGGAAGCACCGTCGACCAGTTGCCGCACCGAACGCTGCAGCATGGGCAGGGGCAATGTGTCTACGTCTTCCTCCAAAGCCAGGATTCCTTCCCGCCTTGCTTTTTGCACCAGCTCGACGAGCCGCTCCATGACACCGGCCGGTGTCTCCGGCCGCTCGCCGAAGACACCGGGCAAATCCCGTAAGGCTTTGACGATCTGCCAACGGGGGTACTGCAGCAAGACGGCCGCCACGGTACAGCCGACAACGAGAAGGGCCGAGGTCAAATCAACAAAGCCACGCAGGCCGTTTCCGCCCATGGACATCACCACGATCATGATCACCAGACCAAGCAACAAACCCGCACCGCTGCCTCTATCCACAGCCTCACCCTCCCGTTTTCCGCGCCGGATGTACGAGCAGACTAACGTCTGAGATTGATCACTTCCTGCAGCAACTCGTCGGCCGCGGTCACCACACGAGAGTTGGCCTGAAAGGCGCGCTGACTGAGAATCATTGAAGTGAACTCCTCAGTCAAATCAACGTTGCTCATCTCCAAATATCCCGGGCTGAACTTGCCGCGCCCATCACCCGGAGCGGTGGAAGTATTCGCCCGGCCGGAGTTCTCCGTGGCCGCAAACATATTGCCCGAGATGCGCTCCAGCCCGCCCGGATTGGCGAAGGTGGCCAACGAGATCTGTCCCAGCACGCGATGGACCCCGTTGGAGAAGACGCCGACCAGTCGACCCAGCTCATCAATGGCGACATCCTCCAGGGTACCCGCCCCTATGCCGCCGAGTTGATCGGCCACGATGCTCAGTTCGCCTCCGCCTGACTCACAGGCCGAAAAATCCAGCCGGAAATCAAATCTCGGAGCCAAGCCGTCGACCGCTGTGAAGCTGACGGGCGCGGACACGGCACCGCCGATGACGCGCCCTTGGTCATCGAAGGTGATGCTGTCCGCGGCGAGCGGAGCGTCGGGAGAGTTCGGATCGCGCAACTCCCAGGCCCAGGTCTCGTTGCTCGTGCGGGTGAAATCGATCGTCAAGATCTGTTCACGGCCCAAAGAATCGATGACGGTGATATCCCGGGTCAGGGTGGTGCCGACGGGCAACCGGGCATCAAAAAGACCGGTGAAGACAACATCAGAAGAAGCCGCCGCCGGAGCCCGCAACCCCGGGGCCACCCGCAGTTCGGTCAACGAACGCCCCACGGGGATCACCCCGTTGCGGTCGGCCGTCCAGCCCATCACCCGGCCGCCCGTGGCGGTGTGCACGAGATACCCTTCCGTGTCAAAGCCGAGAACGCCCGAACGGGTGTAGGCCTGGCGTCCGTCGGCGGAAACGACCAAGAATCCCTCACCTATAATGGCCAGATCGAGTTGGCTTCCCGTGGCTTGCGGATTGCCCTGCCTGAAGACCGTATCGATACTTGCCACCCGGGCTCCCGCTCCCACCTGAACAGGATTTGACCCGGCACTCGCGGCGCGCAACGACGTATACAGCAGATCTTCAAAGGCGGTGCGCGCTCCTTTGTATCCTGCGGTGTTTACATTGGCTATGTTGTTGCCGATGACATCCATGTAGTGCTGCTGGGTTCTCATTCCCGCCAGTCCTGAAAACAACGAGCGCATCATCTCAATGACCCCTCCTCAATCTGTCTTCGGGGCGGCGCCGTCCGTCGTTCGGGCACCGCCTGGGGGCCTCCCTCAAGGGTCCGGCCCCGCTCACCTCAGGTGATGACCGCACTGTCGATATTGGTAAAGACATGTTGCTTCATTCGCTGTTCATCCACCGCGGTGATCACCGTCCGATTCCGGATGCTGACCACGAGAGCCAGGTTGTCCATTAAGATCAGGGACTCTCTCGCCCCCTTGGCGGCGGCTTTGTCCACCGCTTGTTCCAATCGCTCTACCTGACCTTGATCCAGAGCGATATTGGCTTGGGCGAGCCTTCCCGCGGCATGGGCCGAGAACTTGACTCCCCTTTGCCCCGCCACTTGGCGCTGCAGCAGATCCGCGAAGCTGACTTCGGCGGCCTTCGGTGCCGCCGGCCGCACCGGATTTCTGTTTATAACCGGCTCTATGTGTCGATCGCCGATACGTTCGGACACGTCGTTCCTCCTCAAGCCCGAATTTCGAGCAAGGCCCCCGCTGAGTACTCGGCGCCGTTGACGACCAGGTTCATGAATCCGTCCACAAAGCGCACCGCACTCACTTCACCGGTCACGACCGACCCGTCGACCTCCAAGTCTACCGTCTTGCCGATCAGACCGGCCCCCTGCCCCAGCTGCACGGACCAGGTCTGCAGCTCTACAAAGCGCTCAAACTGGCGACTCAGATTCTGGATGCTCTCCAGAGAGCTGAACTGGGCCATCTGAGCGGCGAACTCCTGATCCTTCATGGGCGACAGTGGATCCTGGGACTTGAGCTGGGCGATCAAGAGTCGGAGGAAGTCACCTTGACCGAGGATGGCTCCGCCGTTCTCATAGGTATGTCCCCCATAGCTCGTAGCCGTTGTTTCACCGATTCTGCTCACTTTTTCACCTCCCCCGATTAAGCTCTCAAATCCACGGCGGCGGTGGTTTGAGCGCCTCCGGTAATGAGCGCCTGCCGATCTGTCTCCGGCCGCCGGGAAAGAATCGGTCCCCCTCCTGCGATCGGCACGTAACCTGAGCGGTGGTGCGGGTTTTGGGAGTGACCGTCAGCCAGACCGCTCTGAAAGTGAGAGGCCGGCTGCGACAGGGCCTGCGCCATCGACGGCTGATGCCGGGAAGAGCCGCCTTTTTGGACCACGGCCTCTAAGACGATGCCGCCGACATCAGACTTGCTGCCTTGCAGACGGCGTTGCAGATGAGGAAAACCCCTTTCGATCAACTCCTTGACCTGCGGGTTCTCCGTCACAAAGCGCGCCTGGAGCTGCTTGTCGGGGCTCAGGATGACCTCGAGATGCACCTCACCGAGGCTCGCCGGTTCAACGCGGATGTGTACCACGGCCCGTCCGTCGCTGCTTTGGGCCAGCGCCGCCTCTATCTCATGCACCAACTCAGGTACCCACCGCTCCCGGGCCTGTGGTCCCTCATCACCGTGCACGACGATCCGCGGCTGCGAGTCGACGAAGCTCGTGACAGGCCGCTCAGACAGGATACCGACCGCAGGCTGTTCATCGCCCCGGCCCGCATCTTCGGTCCGGAGATCGGGTTCTTTTTGACCCACCGTCCGTTCTGTAGCGGTTTCCGGGACGTGCTCCGGCGAAATCCTTCGCTCGGGTACCTCCGAGATGACACGCTTTTCAGATCTCCGAGCCGCTCCTTCGGGCGGTGTCGCTTCACCCTCCGTCAACGTCGAGAGATCAGCGCCGGGGCGCTCGATCTCGGCAACCGGAGGTGTCGATACGGCCGAAACCGTTGACTTGCCGGGATGTACCTCGGCTTTCGCCGTCCACGGCCGCTCACCGCGGCCAAAGACCTCAACAGCCCCAGGTGACTCATGCTCAATCACCTGCGGATCGTCGGCGATCCGCGGCGATGCGTCCACGAAAGACGCCCTTGGTCCCGGTGAAGTATCACTGGGCTCAGCTTGCGCCGATCCTCGTGTCTCCGCCACGAAATCCAATGTCACGGCAGGGCTGTTTTCCGACTCGCCTCCCCGGTCGTCGAACCCGGAAGAGACCGAGGGAATCGACGATTCCCGAACAGGTCCTCCGATCCAAACCGAACCCTTTGGCGCCGCCATATCCGATATCTCACGTCCTGCCCCTATAGCTTCTCCGTCAGCGGTCTGCGTCTCGGCTGGCTCCGGGACGAGCGTCGGTATCACCAAAGGCGCGGTTGGCTCGTAGATCGGTGACTCACTGAGCGGCGTTACGGTTCCAACGCTCGCCGGGTGCCAAGCCGCCGCGGACGAAGATGGAGGTGCAGCATCGACCGAGAACTCACCGGTCTGTGGTGCCGTCTCAACTCCTGCCGCATCCAAGGCCGGTGTTGCCGCAGGGAGGACTGTAACGTATCCGGCCGGCTCATCAGCACCTGTTGTGACTGCCGCATTCAAAACGCCTGCGGAGACGGCGTTTTTCCGTGAATCATGGGGATGTAGCATCTTCTCTGTCCCCGTCCCATCCGTGATCGGTACTGCGGAAGGAGTGGATGCAACGGAGGCCGAGTCATCGACACCCGATGCAGGTTCAACAAACACCGGATTTCCCGCAGCCGTGGGCGACAAACCGGAAGCAACACCGATCGGTATCTCACCGGTATGTGACGGCCTATCGACCCCTGCCGGATTCGGGGCCGGGGTGGCGGAAGACGAGGCGTTCACCCGGGTACCTGACTGAGTCTTCGTGCCCGACAGATTGGGATCAGGCACGGCCCAAGGCATGGAGACAGCGGATGCGCTTGACCCATTGACCTGTGACGGCCCTCCGATGCCCGTCCGGATCCCGGACTTGACTGAGGACGACTGTTGCCACCGCCCTGATGACACCCCTGCTCCACGCCCAAGCGTCGGATCCGTTGCCGACACCACACGACGCTCAACCGGTGAAGAGACAGAAGGCAGCGGAAGTCCGTCTCCTCTCCGTGCTCCGGCGGCAACTATCCTGAAAAAAGAGGCATCCTGCTTCGGTGACACCGCCCGGGAGCCGTATGCGGGTTCCGAAGTCCACTCCGACCGAGGCTCTGTCTCAGATTCCGGTGCCTGTATCACGGCCGATGATCCAAAAGAGTTGACTCTCTCCAAGACGTTCGTCCGCTCGTTTCCGATCAGAGCCGGGACTGAACGCATCGAAGGCAGGCCCTTTGTTCCGGTGAGCGCTACCGCCGCCCGTCCGGGGCTCATCTGCCCGGATCCTCCCGCAGCGCTGCCGTCCGGCGGAGACGGAGGGTGAGACATTAGGAGGCTTGGGTCAACTTGCCACGAGGCCGTATACGGCGCATCGTTGTCCCTGTCGTCGGCAGTGCTTGGATCCTCCGGAGGTTCCTCCGCCTCAGAATCCCCCTGCAGACGACACAGAGCCTGGTGCAAATCGACGTGGAATTCAGACAACGTTGCCGAAATCACCGGGGTCGGCGGTCTTCTGCAACTGCCCGGATCCGACCCAATCAGTTCGACAACCTGAGGTCCGTTCATCATTGCTCACCTCCTTTCACAGGGAAATATCATGAAAAAGGGACAGGAAGGGCCTACAACTTCAGGGGCATTTTTTCAGTTCACGGGAGGCAGGCCCTCCTGCCAAAACTGTCGTAAACCTGTTTCATCGAGAATGGCCTGTTCTTTGCGCAGGCGCTGTTTTCGCATCTCCGCCAGATACCGGGCTTCCAGCATCTCCAGCATCTGACGCCGTTGCCGCGCTTCCACATAGGCCGCCCAAGCCCGCGCATAGGAGGTCTCGGCTTCCCGCAGGGCCTGGCGTTGTCTCTGAACCTGAGCAACCAAAGCGTGACGGTAGGCCCAACGGCCGCGCAAGTCGTCGCCGCTCCAGCGGCCGGCGGTCGGTCCCGAGCCGGCTATGGTGCGGGTCAACTGCTCCAGGCGGCGTTCCACGGCTCTGCGCCGTGACTCAGCCTGCCGACAGGCGTAGAGACGATGCTCTTCTTCTTTGATATAAAGCTCCAACAAGCGTCTGAGGCGAAAGCTGCTCATGCTTAGTCATCATCCGCTGCCAACTCTGCCAGACTCCGCATCGTCTCCGCCCACGGAGCGGGTTCGTGACGTCCCTGCCGCAGAAAAGCGTTTATCTGTTCAATGGAGGCCAGGGCCCGATCAATGGCGGGATTGGTACCGGATTTATACGCCCCCACATTGACGAGATCTTCGGCGTCCTTGTAGGTGGCCAGCATCCGGCGCACCTCGCCGGCGGCCGCCTGATGCCGCTCATCGGTGACCTGGTTCATCACCCGGCTGATACTGGCCAAGACATCGATGGCCGGGTAGTGATTGCGTTCAGCCAAGGAGCGGGACAGGACCACATGGCCGTCGACAATGCTGCGCACCGCATCGGCGATCGGCTCGGTAAAATCGTCGCCTTCCACCAAGACCGTGTAAAAGCCGGTTATGGTGCCGTGCTCATCGGAGCCCGCCCGCTCCAAAAGCCGCGGCAGCATACTGAAGACCGAAGGAGTATAACCCCGCGTCGTCGGCGGCTCCCCTATGGCCAGCCCGACTTCACGCTGAGCCATGGCGAAGCGGGTTAAGGAATCCATCACCAGCAAGACGTCTTGCCCCCGCCCGCGGAAGTACTCGGCGATGGCCGTGGCTACCAAGGCCCCCCGAATGCGCAGCAGAGGCGGCTCATCACCGGTCGCCACCACCACGACCGAACGAGCCAGGCCCTCGGGCCCCAAATCGTGTTCAAGAAACTCTCGCACTTCACGCCCGCGTTCACCGATCAAGGCTATACAGTTGACGTCGGCCGAGGTGTTTCGTGACATCATTCCCAACAGGGTGCTCTTGCCTACCCCGCTACCGGCCATGATGGCCATCCGTTGGCCTTTGCCACAGGTGATCAGACCGTCGATGGCCCTGACCCCGACTTCCAAAGGCATCGAAATAAGCTGTCGCTTCATGGGGGCGGGTGCCACGCCGTGTGTCGGCCAGTGATCGCTCATATCAATGGGACCCCGACCGTCGATAGGCTCTCCCACCGCATTGATCACCCGACCGACGAGCCCCGGCCCCACTCTGAGCCGCAGCGGCTCGCCCGTGGCGATAACCCGGGCTCCCGGGGCGATTCCCGTCAACTCGCCCAAGGGCATCATCAGGATGCGTCCGTCCCGGAAACCGACCACCTCGGCCGGCAGCCGGGTTTTTCCATCGACCTCAATCAAACAGACGTCACCGATGCCTGTGTTCAGACCGCTGGCCTCAAGGGTCAGACCGATCACCCGCCGGATATAACCGATCTGCCGCCAATCCGGCGCCTGCCACAGAGCCCTCAGATGTGCCTGTAGGTCAAACGCGCTCACTCTGTATCACCGGCCAAGGCCTGTCGGATACTCTTCAGCCGAACGGAGAGTCTGCCGTCCAGCAATCCTTCTTCGGTCTCCACCACGCAGTCACCGGGAGCGAGCTGCTCATCGATCTGCACCTGAATGCCTTCAGCCAGTTCATTGAGGGCGGCGACGCTCTCCGCCTGTCCGGGATGCCGCGCACTGACCCGCACGGTCACCGTTTTCGACTCACTGAGCCGTTCCAAGGCGTCGGACACAAGCCGGGGCAGATAATCCGGATCGCCGGCAATCTCTTTATGAACGAGCTTCCCGGCAATGGCCAGGGCCAGCTCCACGATCTCCGGGCTTGCCGCGGCCAGGGCTTCAGCCTTGGCTCGCTCGGCGGCGGCCAGCACATCGCGTGCCGCCCGGAGGATATCGGCGGCCTCGGCCATCCCGGCTTGGAAGCCTCTCTCTTGCCCTTCCTCAAAGCCCTGCCTCCGTCCGGCGGCCTTGCCCTCGACGAAACCCTCCTGCCGCATTTTTTCTGCCTCCTGGCGAGCGGAGGCGATGACGGCGTCCGCCTTGCGGCGGGCTCTGGCCAGCTCCTGTGCGGGATCAGGCACTCTCCTGATTTCAGAGGCCGTATTCACCTGCGGCCATATGTACGTGTACCCGTTCAGGACGGGGGACTCGCCGACGAACTCAGCCTTAATGACGCTAGACAAACACCTCATCCTCCTCGCTGCGCGCCACCACTACCTCGCCGATCTCCTCCAGATGCCGGATAAGGTTGACGATCTCTTGTTGAGCGTCCTCCACTTCGCTCAACCGGACGAGCCCTAAGTAACCGATCTCCTCCTGCACCAGATCCACGAGACGTTGTGACATATTGGCGAAGACATGACCGGCGACATCATCGCTGGCGATCTTGAGAGCCAGAGCCCACTGTTTGGCATCCACCTCACGGATGACCCGCTGCATAGAGCGGGGATCCAAACGCACCAGATCCTCAAAGACCAGCATGTGCTTTCTGATCTCCTCGGCCAGATCGGGGTATTCGTTGTCCAGACCGTCGAGAATGGTCTTTTCCGTGGCTCGATCGACGCGGTTGAGTATGTCGACGACCACTTCCACGCCCCCGGCCACCTGCAACTCCTGAGTGCCGATAGGGGCCAGATGCCGTTGCAGCACGTCTTCCACGCTGTCTAACAGTTCCGGAGTGGCGCGTTCGAGTATGGCCAGACGCCTGGCCACTTCCACCTGTCGCTCCGGAGGCAGACTGGACAGCACCGCTCCCGCCTGCCCCGGACGCAGATGGGCCAAGATCACTGCGATGGTCTGCGGATGCTCATTGCGGATAAACTCAGCCAGCTGGGCAGGCTCGGCTCTTCGGACCACGTTCAGCGGCGGCTCTTTGACTTTTTCCGCCACACGATCCATAATGGCCGCAGCTTTGTCTGAGCCGAAAGAGCGCTGAAGCAAGGTCATGGCATAGTCCGGGCCCGCGGGATCACTGAAGGCACTCTCGGAAACCATGGCATGAAACTCTTCGAGCACCGCGTCACGGGTCTCGGGCAACACCCGCGGCATCGAAGAAATGGTCTGAGTCAGCTTCTCAATCTCCTCTTCGGTCAGATGCCGAAAGACCGAGGAAGCCAGATCAGGCCCCAAGGAGACGAGTAACACGGCCGCTTTCTGTGGACCGTCAAGACGCGTGGGAGCGCCCGTAGCGGCGCCGATGAAGACTTGAGAAGCATCCATGTCAGCCTTCGCCCCTTTCTCCGACACGGCAAAAGCGCGCCGACACCCATGCTGATAGTCATGGTCTAGCCATGCAATACGACACGGATACCCCGGTTTCCTCCTGTAATATGTCACGTTATTCGATTCTATTCGTTGTTGCTAATATCACGTTCATAAAAGCCGGGCTTTAGATAGCGCAGGCCGTGGGATCTGGCCCGGAATATGCTCTCGGTGGCTCCTATGACGAGTATGCCACCCGGGCGCAGACTCTCGGCCAGCTGACCATGCAATCTGGCTTTGCTCTCTTCAGTGAAGTAGATGGCGACATTGCGACACAGCACCAGATCCTGATCAGAGGGATATGCATCACGCAGCAAGTCATGGTATTCAAAACGGGCCTGCTGACGCAGCCTGCGATCGATGACAAAGCTCCCGTCCCCGCGCTCGGTGAAGTAACGGCGAAAAGACGGGGGCACCGTCTTCATCGCTTGAGCGGCATAAACACCCTTGCGGGCCTGATTCAGGCTGCCTTCGTCGATATCGGTGCCCAAGAGCTCGTGCCCCACCCCGGGAGTCAGCTCAGCCAACAGCATGGCCACGGAGTAGAGCTCGGCACCGTTGGAGCACCCTGCGCTCCACACCCGCAAGGGCGAGCGCTGTCTCAGAAGCGTCGGAAGATGTCTGAGGCGCAGGGCTTCAAAGCGCTCAGGATTGCGGAAAAACTCGGTCACATTGATGGTCAGAAAATCAGCGAAGGCCTGTTGCAGCTCACCGTCACCGCGCAAGCGCCTGGCCAGCTCAGCATTGTCAGCGATACGGTGGCGCCGGCGAAAAAAGCCCAATCGGCGCTCGAGCTGTTTGCCCCGGTAGGCTTCCAGCCTCAGACCCAGAGTGTCACATACGACCCTGCACAGAGCCGCAAAACCTTGATCATCCGAGCCAGGATTCATTCTGTCGTGCCCCCACCCACACGTTTGATCAGCCAGTGCCCCAACTGCTCCGGATCACCCATACGATCGACAATGCCGAGGGCGGCGGCGGCCCCGGGCATACCAAAGACTACACTGCTGGCTTCATCCTGGGCCCATACCTCGGCTCCGTGCCGGCGCAACCGTTGAGCCCCCTCCACACCGTCACGCCCCATGCCGGTCAGGATAATGACTGTGCAGCGCCGAGCCTGGGTGACAGGCACCGCGCCCAGAGTAACATCCGCCGCCGGACGCACGCCGTGCACCGGCGGCCTCTCATTGTCCACGATCACGCGCAGTGCGGGAGACAATAACAGATGAAACCCCCCCGGGGCCACCAGGGCCAGTCCGTCCCGAGGATAATCCCCGTCGGCGGCCTCTCGCACCCGGAGTGCCGTCTCCTTGTCGAGGTGCCGGGCCAAAGCAGCGGTAAAACCCGCTGGCATATGCTGCACGATGATCAGACCACTTTTCAACTGGGCCGGCAGGACGGACAGCAACTGACGGAGGGCCGTGGGTCCTCCGGTGGAGGCCACCACTACGGTCAAATGACTCAATCTGCGTCGTTGTACTCTCTCAGATGCTCCGGCACGAATACCCGGCCCCCCCGGCCTCCGGGTTCGGATCAGATCGGATCTTGGCATGGGACATCACCGTAAACGCTAGAGCGTACTTCGTTGCCCACCCACAAAACGCAGTTCCACCTGTCCCGTTTCGGGGTAGAAGCGAATGGTGCGCCCCACGCTGCCGCCTACACTGCGGGCCACCACGTCGATCTTCTGTTCTTCAAGGACGGCAAGTGTCGCCGCTGTATTCTGTCGGCCTATATCGCTGGACAGGGTGCCTAAAGTACGGGCTCCGCCGGCCAGTTTGGCCGTCAGCTCCTCCTTGCGCACTCCCCGCAACCTCAAAGCCTTGAGCAACTCAGGCACGGCCCAGTCAGCATACTTGGCCGGGTTCTTCGGATCAACGGGCTTGCCCCGTGAATCGGGCATGACGATGTGACCCAAGGCTCCGATACGTTTGGAGGCCGACCACAAGACCAGTCCGATGCACGATCCCAGGCCGTAGGTGACCAACTCGCCACCCGGACCAGCCACCGCCAACTGACCCAAACCCACGGTCGTCAATTCCGCATGTCTGTCCCGTATCGCAAAGAAGGCTGGCATCGCATTCATCTGTCTTGTCCCGCAGTCCGTACGGTCCCTCGAAACGTGCTTTCGGCCACCAACAAATCGATTAACCCTCCCATATCGACAATGAGAGCCAGGCTGCCGTCACCCAGAATAGTCACCCCGCTGATCCCCTTGACCTGACCGAGATAATCCCCCAGGCCTTTGACCACCACCTCTTGTTCACCCACGAGGTGATCGACCACCAAGCCCACTTGAGCTCCCTTGTGGTTAGCCAACACGGCGATGAGGTCATGACCCGCGGCCGGCGGCTGAAAAGCCGGCTCGACGAACTGCCGCAACCAGATTAAAGGCACGACGGTTCCCCGCACCTTGATCATCTGCCGACCGCCCACCCGCTGAATCTCCGTCCCGGGCACATGAAGCACCTCGGAGACGGCACCGAGGGGAACGGCATAGGTATCTGCATCGACCCGCACCAGCAGAGCTTGAACAGTGGCCAGTGTGAGCGGAAGCAGAAGGCGAAAAGTTGTGCCCAGACCGATTTCACTCGTGACCTCGATGCGTCCGCCCACCCGCTCGAGGCTGCGCTGTACCACATCAAGGCCCACACCCCGGCCGGAAACGTCCGTGACCTCCTCCGATGTGCTGAAGCCGGGAGCAAACAACAGCTGAAGCGCCTCGTCCTTGTCGAGTTCCCGAGCCCGCTCCTCGCTGATAATCCCCTTGCGCAAAGCTGCCTCGCGGATGCGACGCACATCGATACCCCGGCCGTCATCTCGCACGCAAATGACCACTTGACTCTCCTCATAGTCGGCAGTCAACTGCAGGGTCCCCGCCTCAGGCTTACCGGCCGCCCGGCGCTCTTGGGGGGTCTCGAGGCCGTGATCGAGACAGTTGCGCAGAAGGTGCATGAGAGAGTCACTCAACACCTCCAGCAAGGAACGGTCCAGCTCGGTATCTTCCCCGACAATCCGGAAATCCACCTCTTTTTGCATCTGTTGAGCCAGATCCCGCACCATGCGCGGATATTTGCGAAAGACATGTCGCACGGGCAGCATGCGGGCCTTGAGCACCTGCTCGTGGAGGGCACCGGTCACCCGGGCCAGATGGGCCGTGACTTCTGCCAGATCATCGGCCAGCTCCTGCACATCGGCTCGCTCAGCCAGAGTCTGTCCGATGCCGCCCAGGCGACCGCGATCGATAACCAACTCGCCGACTAAGTTCATCAGCTCGTCCAAGATGGCCACATCGACCCGAATGGTCCGCTCTCCGTCGAGCCGCGACTGACGATTCCCGCCTGTATCCATGTTGTCGGGTGTTTCGTCCTGTCCGGTGGATTGGGCTCTTGCCGCAAGTTGCCCGATGTTGACCTCTTCGATCTCGCTGATCCGTTCCAAGGCGGAGCGGGCCGCCTCGATGTCCACTCCGGGCTTCATACTGATCCGCAGTTCTTCCACCGCCTCACCGGAGCGTATCCGCTCTTCGCCCGGTTCCAAGGCCACGATTTCGCCCAGCTCTTTGACGGCCAAAAGAGCCTGCAGGGCGCGTACCGCCGGCATGGGCGAGCGGGAGGAGATGCGCACGTTTATCTCCACCGATGCCGTCTCCTCCTCAGACACGCCGATTTGGGTCAAAGCCGAGTAAATGGCGGGGGGCGGATCAGGAGGCGGAGTCTTGGTTTGAAAAGCCTCCAGCGCCTGACGCAGATAATCCACGCATTGAAGGAGCACGGTCACGTCAGCAGAGCCGGGGATGAGCTCTCCGGAGCGGATGCGCTCGAAGATCTCTTCCATGACGTGAGTGATATCGGCTATCTGCTCCAATCCGACAGCGGCCGCGGCCCCCTTTATGGTGTGAGCCGCCCGAAAGACACGGGCCACTCGTTCCTCGTCGGGCCCCTCGTTTTCCATGGCCAGGAGCTCTGCCTCCAGGGCCTCAACGTGTTCGGACATCTCATCGAGAAAGACCTGTAGGGCCTCCTCGCCCAGACCGAGAAAAAGAGACACGGTGCCTATCCCTCCACTGTGGCATCGGCCGGGGGGCCGTCGGCCATGCTCTTGAGGACTCCCTGCTCTTTGTCAGAAAGCAGGCGGTCTACGTCGAGCAAGAGCACGAGCCCCTTGTCGGTCTTGGCCACGCCCCGCACAAACTCGGCATCCCCGCCTGCAGTCAGTACGGATGTCTCCACTTGCGAAGAGGAAACGCGCAACACCTCAGTCACCCCGTCCACGACGAGACCCACCACGAGCTGATCCATCTCTACGACCACGACTCTGGTCTCGCGCCCGATCTCCGCCCCCGGCAGTCCGAAACGTCTGCGCAAATCGACTACGGGAATGATGTGGCCACGCAGATTGATGATGCCTTGCGCCCATCCCTGAACCCGTGGAACGCGCGTCACGGGCTCCCAAGCGATGATCTCTTTGACCGCGGCGATATCCAGAGCGTACAACTCATCTCCCAGTACACATACCACCAGATGCTCATCATGCTGATTTTGGTCCGCCCGTGCCACTTGCCATTGCCCCCTTCTTTGCGTGATCAGATGTGCTTCATGCTGCCGTCAGCGAACTTGATCTCCATGACACCCGTGTCGGGGGAGAAGACCACTGTGCGCCCGACACTGCCCCCGATGTCACTGCCGACGACGGAGATCCCTTCTTCCTCCAATGCCGCCATGATGAGCTCGGCGTTTTTTTGGCCGGGTGTTCCCAGGGCCGCCGCCAACGGATGTGCTCCTCCCACCATCTTGGCCACGATGTCATCTGTCGTAGCTCCTCGATCGTTCAGTATATCTAACGCTCTAGGGATGGCCCAGTCGGCAAACTTGGCCGGAGTCGAAGCAAGAGGCCGTGCTCCCTTGGACGACGGCAGTACGATATGGCTCATGACCGCCGTTTTTATGCTCGGACTCCACAGCACCAAACCAATGCATGATCCGAGACCGAAAATGGCCAGTCGAGCCTCCGCTCCGGCCACTGACATCTGACCCAATCCCACATTGTGCGTTTTTGGTCTTCCCTGAGCCCCGGCTGCCGTGGAACGTGCGCTCACTGGATCCCTCCTCCTCGGCTCAAGACTCGAAGTGACTCAGCATCGGGCATGAGCATGATGGTGCCCGTCAGTCCGCTCTCGCCGGTCCTGAAGCGGACACAGACGGCCAAAAGCTCCTCGCTTTCCGCGCTGGCCACCGCCAAGACAGTGTTCACCAAGGCTCCTAGCATGTCACGGGCCAACGCCGGAGGGGTGACGGCGATCTTCCAGCCGCCGCGGTCGGCGATCCCGTTGATCAGCCAGCTGACGACGATGTTGCCGGCCTCCAGCAAGGCGGAGTCCACCATCTCCCGATCGTCGGTATCACCCAAAAAAAGGCTGGTGAATATGTCAGGGTTGTCTCCGTCCAGACACAGCAGGCAATGCCCCGTCAGATCTCCGGAGTAGCCTATGTAGATCCCCGTCACATCAGCTTCCGGAGCCCACGCCAGTCCGTCAAGCTCCAAAACCGGGGCCAAGGCCATGCGATCGACCTCAAGAGTCACCTTCACACCTAACAGCTGGGTGAGCCCCTGTCCTGCGTTGTGCAGTCCGGCCATGATCAGAGCTTGCATCTCAGGTGCCACAGTCACTTGGGTCATTCCCAGATTCCCTCCTATGTCTCCCCTGCGGCAGCCAGAGCCTTTTCTACCGCCTCAAGTAGCCGTTTAGGTTCGAAAGGTTTGAGCACAAAATCCAAGGCTCCGGCCTCAATGGCACTCATCACCATCGCCTGCTGACCTATGGCACTGACCATAACGATGCGGGCGTCGGGATCTTTCTCTTTAATGGCCTTGACCGCCTCAATGCCGTCCATCTCAGGCATCGTGACGTCCATGAGTACGAGACCCGGCTTCCACTCCTCGTACTGCCGGACGGCCTCCGCCCCGTTTTCCGCCTCTGCCACCTCATAGCCGGCCTCGCGCAGCGCTTTGGTGCACTGCATGCGCATGAAACGGGCATCATCAACGACAAGAACGCGTTCCATCGTATCCCCCCTCCTCATCGCTCGTCTCGGATCTACAGTTTAAAGCGGGCCACATGTTTGAGGAGTTCCTCGCCTACATCAGCCAAATGATTGGCCGAGGCGGAGACCTCCTGGGCCGAAGCGCTGATCTCCTCGATGGTGGAGGCGAGTTCCTCAGCCATGTGGGCGTTTTGTTGAGCGATCGGAGCCACTTTCCGTACCGCCTCAGAGACCTGCGTCGCGGCGGCCGACATCTCTTCGGTGGCTGCCGTGCTCTGCTCGGTCACCGCAGCCACAGTCTCAAAGACCTGCAACTGCTGGGTGGCATGAACCCTGAGCTGCTCCGCGGCCTCCGAGATCTCTTCCACGTGCTCTGCCGTGGTCCGGGCCAGGGTGAGAACGACCTGCAGCATTTCACCGGCTTCCTCGGCTCCTTGGGCCTGCTCGAGCGCCTGAGCGGTGACTTGCTCCATACTGTCCACCGCCTCGGCGGTGCGGCCTTGGATATCGGCAATGAGCTCGGCGATCTCTTTGGCTGAAGCATCGGAACGCTCCGCCAGCTTGCGCACTTCCTCGGCCACGACGGCAAAGCCCCGTCCGTGATCCCCGGCTCTTGCCGCCTCGATGGCCGCGTTGAGAGCCAGCAAGTTGGTCTGATCAGCGATCCCTGAGATCACTTCGGTGATCTTGCCAATCTCATCCGACAACTGATGCAGATCGCGGATGTGTTGCGCTGATACCTCCGCCATACGCTTGATGTCTTGAACTCCGATGACCGAACGGCGCACAAGCTCATCGCCCCGTTGGGCGGTTTCAGCGCTACGGGCCGCTTCATTTTTGACCTCAGCGGCTCCGGCGGCCACTGTCTCCACCGCCTGAACCATCTCGTTAAAACCGCCTAGTGCTTCTTGGACGTCACCGGCCATCTGTTGAGACCCGCTGGCTATCTGCTGAATGGTCTGTTGCAGCTGTTCCATGACCTCGCTGACCTCGGCGGCATCCCTGGCCTGTTCACTGGCTCCGCTCGCCAAATGCTGAACGGCCTGCGCCGCCCCGCCGGTGGCCTGCGCTGATTGCGCGGCGGCGCCGTCGAGCTCTTCGGCGGCCTGCGCCACCGCCGTAGCTGAGGATTGCACCCCTTCCAGCAAGCCGCGCCATGATCTTAGCATCACATTGAGTCCGGTACCCATCTGCCCGATCTCGTCCCGGGTGTCGACCTGCATCTCGTCCACCGTGAGGTCACCGGCGGCGATACTGCGGATGAAATCCGTGGCCGCCACTATGTATTTGGCCAACCCGTTGGCGATAAAAACGCCCACCAAGCCGGCCAAAGCCAGGATAACCAATGTGAGAGCCACCACCTGGAGCCGCAAGCGCGCCAGGCGAGCGGCAATGGAAGCGGCATCGGTATCCACACCGACTACGCCGATCACCCGGCCTTCACGATCGTACAGAGGGCTGACACCGGCTTTCCAGGTCCCCGCATCATCCTCATAGATCCCGGAGGCGGCGGATTCACCGGCTAAAGCTTTGCTCAACGCCTCACCGAAGCTTCCCTCAGGCACATCGACAGCAGATCCCGGCGAGTGTGTCTCCGGATAGATGAACGCCACGGTGAGGAGTTGAGGGGAATCTCCCAGAAAGATCCACGATCTCACCTGACCGGAATGCCGGGCAAACAAGGCTCCCAAACCGGAGTACTTCCGATACGACGGCGATTGGGCTCCTTCTTCGGCCAACCGGTTCAATTCCTCAGCGTCAACGTGTATGCGCAGGGCATGAGTCCAGTGGATCTGCTCTTCATCCATGTAGTTGAGCAGACTCGATTTCTCACTGGAATACCACAGCAGCCCTACGATTCCGACGGCAAACAATTGCGCCAGCAAAAAACCGACGATCAAACGGAAGCGAATACTGCGCCGGTAGTAAAACACCTTGCCCATCTTGCGACCTCCTTCCGACATCCTGACAGCCCAGGGCAAGCTCTCTGGCCTTAAGAAAGGATATCGACCGGTCACCGCCGGAACTTGAGGCCCAAAGCGAAATACGTTTTTTCCAAGAGATGAAGGACAGGTCTGTCAACAGTGACACATCTGAGAAATGACGAGGGCAGGGGATCTTCTCCCGGCGCAGAACAACCGAAACGGAGAGAAAACATAAGATTGTTGAAGAAGGGAGCACGTATTTTGTTGAAGCTGAAGACCGGAGCCGTCATGGTTTTATCGTTGTGCCTTGCCTTTTCCATGACCGCCACAGCTAAGTCGGTCAAACTGGTGTTTCAGTACAGGGGAGGAGGGCTGCGAACCGAGGCGGCCGAGGCGTGGATTGCAGAGTTTGAGGCAGAGAACCCCGACATAGAGGTGGAGTTTTACCCCGCTCCGAGCGGCTTTACGGAACGGACGATGATCTCTTGGATCGCCGGAGTAGGTCCTGACGTAACCGAAGTGTACGGTGACTGGGGTCAGGATTACGCGCGCAACGGCATGTTTGCCGATCTGCGCCCCTACGTCCAACGCGAATTCTCTCAAAAAGAGATCCTTGATTTTTGGCCCGTGGCTTGGGAAGCCTCCTTTATCCATTGGGGAGATCATAGAGGGGAGCAATATCTCATACCCCGTTATATGATCACCACCGTCCACTACTACAACATAGAGCACTTTGAATCCGCCGGGCTTGAGGATCTAAACCGACTGGATGCCAAGCGCCGGTGGACGTATGAGGTGCTTCGGGACTATGCCAAAAAACTCACCGTCTCCGACGGCCAGCAAATCACGCGCTATGGTTTTACTACCAACACCAAGGACTACCGTCGTCTCGATGTCTGGGCCAGAGCCTTCGGGGCCGGTTTCTTCAACTTGGCCGACCCAAGAGAGTTCTGGGGTACCCGGGATGAGACGGTGAAGGCGATGACCCAGTTGCAGGAAATGATCTGGTCCGATCGATCGACCGCCCCCTCTTTTGCCAGGGGCAATTTCTTCAAGGGTCTGATCGGCATAGTGGAGGAAGGGAACCATTCAGTCCTCGATCAGTTCGATCGCACGATCGCCGGTGGCTTCAGATGGAATCTGGCTCCGTCTCCCGTCAGTGTGAACGGCCGTAAGGCTTATTCGGCAGACAACGGTTTCGGCATGTGGCGCGATACTCCGCATCCCGAAGAGGCCTGGCGCTTCATCAGGTTCCTGACCTCGACGCGAGGCAATGAGATCGCGGCCAAATACGAGGGGCTCGCCCCCGTCCGCCGTTCGGCCATGCCTTTCTACCAGCAGCTGGCTCCTGAGTTAAACCTGGGAGTTCTCTTCACCAACATGGAGGATCCCGGTCCGCCGCTGACGCCCCTGCTCGTAGGAAACGTGAAAAACATCGCCGATACGCTCAACAACGCCCTTGACAGCACTCTGATCAAGAACGAGAAACCGTGGGCCATTGTGGCCGAAGAGATAAAACCGCTCATCGAAACCTGGGCGAAGGAATAATCAAGGCGCTGGTCTAGACATCGACCGGGTAAATCAAACAAGGCTGGGCATCTCGCCCAGCCTTGTTTGGTCTATCCGGATTGACCCGGTTTCAGTCCATCTCCGCCAGGATGACCCGCCAGCGCCTGGCCGCTTCCTCCAATACCGTATGAGCGGCCGCCTCCCCCTCGATGGCCTTGGTGTACTGTTCGCCGAAGGTATTGGCCAGTTCCACGGAGTTGGGATACACGGGGAAAGCCCGGGAGTGATTGAGCGTATCGTACAGATAGCGCACCAGCGGTCTGCGCCGTACAAACTCGTTGACCGTCGAACGTCTGGGTGACAGCAGCCCCAGCTCAGCGTTTATGTCGACCAAGGCCTTCGGAGTGGTCAGGGCCTGAATGAAAGCCCACGCCAAGTCCTTATTCGGACTCTGCGCATGAATGCCCAGCCAGTCACTGAAGACGGTAGTGATCTGCTTTTTCTTGCCGACCACCGGCAAGATGGCCCGCACCGAGTCGACAAGTCCGGGGGCTATGTTGTGCACCTCAGAGGCCGTTCCCGGGCCAAACAGGTATATGGCCGACGCCCCTTTGATAAACGCGCTTCCCGTTCCACCGGGGACGGCCACACTGTAGCCGGGAGGTCTTACCGCCTCTTTGAGATCAATCAGGAAACGGAGTGTCTCCACACCCTCTTCGGAAGTGAACAGAGGCTGATATTCCGCATCAACGAGCTCACCGTCGTTTTGCCACAGATAAGTGACATAATCCTGGATCTTGCCAAACCCGCTCGCCGTCCCGGTCCAACGGGCCAGATCATACCCTTGCCGCACCACCGTATTCCCCTCGGTGCGCGTGAGCTTTTTGGCCGCGATCAGCAGTTCATCCCACGTCCGCGGCGGACTGTCGGGATTCATCCCCGCCAGCTCGAACAGGTCGGTGCGATACCACCACGTTCGCGGTCCGGTATAAATGGGCACGCCGTAATGCGAGCCTTCCCAGGTTGAACTGCCGAAAGTGGGCGGGAAGAAGTCGTTGCGATCACGCCATGCCGCAAACTCCTTGTCCAAAGGAGCGATCAGACCGGCTTGTACCAGCTCGAGAATATGCTCGGCCCCGCTCATGAAGACATCGGGCGGCACGCCGCCGGCCGTGGTGATCAACAGCTTCTCCAGACGGGTATTCCAGTTCACCGTCTCCATCTGGACAGTCACGTCGTGCGTTCGTTCAAATTCGGGAATGATGACATCGTTGATATGCTTGATCCCTGCCGCGGCGAGAATGATCTGCACACGCAGTGTCTGTTTGGCCAGTGCCGCCGGAGCCAGCAACAAGACCACGCTGATCGCTCCCGCCAGCACCCTTCTGCTCATTGACGACACGATATCGGCCTCCTTCGACCATGCTGGACGTTTGCACCACTACCACTATCGTTATTTCTCCTGCAGCACCGCGTTTATCAAGGCGGCAGCCTGGCCGAAAGCCGCTTGCGGCGTCTGCTCGCGCAACCAGAGAGCGGTCAACGCCGCGTCATATAAGCGTCGGACTTCGTCAAGCTGAGGGACTATCACCTCGGGCAAGCTCCACGCCGCGCTCTGGATAAAAGGTTCGTAGTCCGGCGGTGACACCCGCCAAGCCTGCGATTGAGCAAGCCGACGCAACGAAGGAATCAGATAGCCCGCCTTCGCCAGGGCCATCTGTACTTCCTGACCGGCCATGAACTTGGCGAGTTCCCAGGCCGCCTCAGGGTTCTTGGTCTGCTGCGATATCTGCAGACCGTCGGAGCTCAGCCTGGTACCCCGACCCTTGGGTCCCAAGGGGGTCAGGGCCGCATCCCAGCGAAACTGGGCTGAACGAAAACCCGTGATCAGCCACGGCCCGTTGTAGAAAAGCGCCACATTGCCGCGGGAAAAAGAGCCGCGTGAGCGACGCGGGTTGTTGGCGATACCCCAGCTATGGACCGTGTCTGACACCCACTGCATGGCCTGGATGAAGCCGGGATCACCCAGCCTGGAGCGACTGCCGTCATTCGTCAAGTACCCCGCGCCGTTAAAGGCTTGAATATGCGGTTCCATGGAAGTGCGGCCCCATGAGTAGTCGATGGCAAAAGTGTCATTCAGCCCGTCACCGTCGATATCCCTGGCCAGTTTCTTGCCCCACTCGACGATGTCATCGTGATCCCAGTCACCCGTGGGAGAAAAAAGCCCGGCCTGTTCAAACATCTCTTCGTTGTAAAAGACGGCACCTAAATTGGCCTCCTGGGGCAGACCGTAGAGCCGCCCCCGATAGCTGTGCGCCTCCAAAGCCACCGGGAAGTAGGCATCCAGCCTGAATTCCCGATCCTTAGCCGCCAGTTCGTCAAGGGGGAGCATGAGTCCCTCGATGGCCATGGGCATTCCCACCTGGTACTCCATCTTGGTGACATCCGGCGGCGTGCCCGCGAGAGTCATGGTCTTCAGTTTTTCCTGCCAGGAACCGCCGCCGGCCATGAGATAGACGAAATCAACTTCGAGATGGGGGTGCTTCTCTTTAAAGACCTCCAACATCCCTTTCGTGATCTCCATGGCCTCCAGGGTGCCCTTCCAGCCCAATGTGATGGAACCTCGCAACTCACTGCCTGTCACCATACTTCCTTGGCCCATGATCACAACGACGAAAAGAACCATCACCAGACTTCGTCTTAGCCTTCGTCTCGCACTTGACACGCCACCGACCTCCTCAACTCATAGTTGTCAGTACGGTCTCAGTACAAGAGACTCAGATACCGCTCCGTGATCTCTTTTATGCGCAGGGCCATGGCCTCCGGAGACAGATCTCCCCGAAGCATGGCCGTATTCTGGGGAGTCCACTCTCCCTCCATCTGACGGAAGTCAACAAGCCGCGGTACCAGACGCCCATAGCCCTCGACACCGTTCAAAAGATCTCTGGCATTCCGCGGCGGAGCATCCGGCCTGATGAAATACCGCATGGCCTCACTGAGGGCGGGTACACTCCGGCCTCCGGAGGCAATCATCTGCTGGCCCTTCGGGCCGACGACGAACTTCACAAACTCCCAGGCCTCATCCGGATACGGACTGTCTGCCGAGATGGCGATATTGTCAGGACCCAAATATCCTCCGCTTTGGGGCACCTCCGGATGACGCGGGAAGAAGGTAACGTCCCAGTCAAAATCACTGATCTGACTGCGGAAGTTGACGAAATTCCAGGCCCCGTTCCGATGCATGCCCAGGTCACCGCGTACGAACGACGGCTGCGGTTGTCCCGGTGCCGGCGCCACACCGTGCTCAAAGATCAGATCCTGCAGAAACTGCAGTCCCCGCAGCGCCTTCGGCTCAGTAACCGTCGACCGCGTCGGATTGACCGGATCATCCATCAGATCTCCGCCGGAACCCCATATGAAGTAGATGGACGTACTCCGGAAGCTCGTGGAGACTCCGAATCCCCACTGATCCGGACGACCGTCACCGTCGAGATCTCTGGTCATCTTCTTCGCGTTCTCCAGAAAAGTGTCCCAAGTAAAATCCACCGGGGGCATCGACAGCCCGACGGACTCCAACAGGCTGACGTTATGGAAGAAGATGCCGATGCCCAGATCCCAGGGCAAAGCATAGTACCTTCCCTCAACATTGAGAAAGCGCAAGGACAGCTGGTTATAGCGGCGCTCGTCTAAGTCTCGTCGGAATCGTTCGGTCAGATCTAAGAAGGCGCCCCCTTTAACAAAGGTGGCGTAGGGCTCTTCTTCGACGCAGAAGACATCGGGCGGAGCTCCTCCGGCGATCATGGTAATGAGCTTGTTTTCAAAGCCGCTCGGAGTATGCAACGGCTGGACTTCGATCCCCGGATGCGTGCGGTTGAATTCGCTCACGATATCGAGCCATAGGTCGCCTTCGCCACCCACAGGGCCCCAGAACATGAACTGGATCGGAGTGTTGGCCCCTAAGACATTGATGCTCAAACAGCCGATCAGAAGCATCATCAACAAGCATCTTCTCATAACATCACCCTCCAAGCTGTTCTCATCGCTCTTATTACTCCTGCTCCGGATACTTCGAAAGCTTCCGTGACGGTATAGGTTTTCTTCCTTCTCTGCCATCTTAATTGTTTCCTTCTATGTTTATTTGCCTATTGACTCCCTCTTACTGCAAAACGGATCGTTATCAGATCTCCCCAGGCGTCAAGATCCGGCTTCAACTTCCTTGTAATGACAATGAACTCGGCAGCCGGTTGAAGTCCGCGTTCAACCAAACACGTTAAGTGCAAGTGAGCGGACACCTCAAGACGGAGTAGGGTGAGCCGACAGGCACCGAAACGGTCAACACCTGGGTCCTTGAGTCTGATGAGCCATGGTTCGGCCTTTTTCCCGAACCATGGTCGGTTGATCTGAGGGAGGAGTCCGGGATGTATCCGGGCGCTCACAGATCACGCGCTGTAACGACACCCCACAGATCGGCACCGGTCCTTCACTGCCGGCTGATGATGCCCCCGCCGTCCGGCCGGCGACCGCATTTTTCGCGGTGCGTCATCATTCCCCCGCATACGTCGCTTGATTGACCAACACTTGCAGTCGCCCCGCCGATGAGAAGATCTGCCCTGAAGCCACATCAGCTTCCGTGAAGACAGCCATACAGATCTGCCGCGCCCCCTGGCGATCGTAGTCATAGATAATGCGGATCCTGCCATCAGGGGCCTGAACCCCGTCCGGGTATGACACTCTGACACGCTCGTCCAACAACAGACCGCCATACCAAGTGGCTCCGTCATCATCGGATAAATAAGCGGTCAGATGAGAGCGAATACCGCCCGGTTTGGCGGGTGCCGCCAAAGTCGGTGGGTTGTGTCTTACCAGCAGAAGCTTGTCGGAAGCCAAGCGCCTGATAAAGAAACGGGAACATACATGGGGGATCGCCGATGGCTTCCCCTCGCCCCACGTTCTCCCCATATCAGTTGAGACGGACTCTCCGATACCGTATTGGGTGCGCACAAGCATCCATAGACTGCCATCATTGCGTTCCACAACCATGTGCTCATCAAAGGATCTGTCGGGAACGTGGGCCCGACCGCGCAGAGACCAAGTCTCACCCTGATCTTTTGATACCCAGACTGCCGAGCCGATCTCTTCTTCCAGGTAGAAACGATAGGGAGCGGGCGTGTTGTCTCCGGGCCGGCGAATCCAAACACCGATTGGTAGCAACCATTCACCGTTCGACAGCACGGTCGGCTTGTTCAGTGCAATACCGTTGGCGATCCGTCTCGGCTCGGTCCAACTGACAGTCTCTCGATTCGGATCATCGGTTCGGATATACCAAACACCGGCACGCCCATCATAGGTTCCTTGACTCTGGGCCCAAAAAAGCCACAACCGGCCCAGCGGGTCACACCACAGCATCCCATCAAAGGCCCTGACATCGCCAGGCGGATCTATGACCACTATTGGCTTGGACCAACTGTATCCGTCATCGTCACTGGTTACGGCTATCTGGTAGTTCCCGGGACCTTCCCCCGGTTCATCGGTCCACCGGCATACCACAGAGCCCACAGTCTCCCTTTTTTCGTCACTTCAAAGCCGGGTATGCCCTGAAAACGCCTCATGTTGCTTCCGTATTCATCACCCGGATCTGTGATCACCGGCGGTGCCTGCATTGACGGTCCCAAACCGGAGTCTCTTGTTTGTACCGTGATATCGTTGCTTCTGGGATCTGAAGACAATGAGACGGCTCCTCTCGTCAAAGAAGTCTGGTCTAAAGCGATACAGACTCATCTTCCCGTTGTCTGGTTGAAACGCAAGCCGCAGCGAATCCGCCTCGAGGGATTTGGCATTGCCTGCCAAGTCTTCGTGCCGCAAACGGACCTTCATCCGAAAACAGTGTCGTCCGCTCCATGACCGATCACGGCCAAGTCTGTGGCGACGGCAGTCCGGTCTTCTGTCAATGCGGGCCCGATTTGACGGTTACGTATCCGTCTCCGTGGGCGCATCATGACTTGGCAGAAATCGTTGAACCACCTGGGATACTCTCAGCCAGAAAGCGGCAAACAACAGATATATGGGCCAGGAAATCGCACTCGAAAACATCGTCAACATTGCGTAGCTTCCACATCGACGGACTCATCAGAGACTTCGGTGATACCGCCAGATGGCTTGTCCCGGAGCGGTACTCGGATGCCCCATCGACGCTTTCAAGCGCAGCTCAACACTGAAGCCTGCCAAACGCTGACCTGCAACTGTCCATCTCATCCCGAAAAGGGTGAGAGGGTGCCACAACATGACACCCTCTCGCCCGGATCACCTGCGTGCTCAGTTTGCACCAAGTATGACCGCGGTGCTGCGTCCCATCTGGGCAGCCGCTTCCACACCGCTCATCGTACCGGCCGCCAGACTGTTGATGATCGGGGTCCAGGCCGCCTGGAGCTGCGTGATCCTCGGGTGTACCGAAGGCTCCGGAGCGATCTGGCCGGAGAGAGCCTCAATCACTACGTCAGGCGAAGCGAAGAACTGAGCCAAGTAGTCGCGGTATTGGCGTCTGGTGATACTCATTGAAGCCGGAATACCCCGCAGTTTCCATTCATCGCTGTCCACGGCGAACCAAGTGGCAAGCTTATACGCTTCTTCCGGATGCGAGGTAGTTGCGGATACCGTCACCGGACAGCCGCCCGCCGTATGGAAAAGCCCCGCAGGACCCGAAGGCATGGTCACCAAATCAATCGTAAAGGCACCGCCCACGGTGTTGTAGCGATTCGGAGCCTCAGACATCCAAGTATAATTAGCCGCAATCTTTCCTTTAAAGAAATCGGCGGATTCTCCGGGTTGGGGCGAGATATGATGTTGCCATCGCACATCAGCGAACAGTTGCAGACCGCGGGCGGTCTCGGCAGAGTCGGCTACGGAGCGTCCGTTGCGAATCACATCTCCTCCGAACGCACGGATGTAGGTGTACCAGACCGCCTCCCAGTATCCCGCTGCAGGTAAGGCGAATACGTCCTTTATCCCGTCACCGTCAGTGTCTCTGGTGATCTTTTTTCCCACGTCAATGAACCGGTCCCAGGTCCAGTCATTGCGCCTTGAAAGCTCACTGGGTTGAGGCAATCCCATCTCCGAGAACATGTCGGCGTTATAGGTCAGGACGAGAGGTCCCCCCCAGATGGGCACTCCGTAGATTCTGCCCGCCCAGGAACCCGATGCGATCTCAGTAAGATCCCGTTGCGGATTGATCCCGTCACGGGCGAGCCACTGGTCTATCGGTTGAATGATCCCGTTTTCGACAAAGGTGGGGAGGAAGATGCGGGACAAGACCATGACATCCGGGGTAAGACCTCCGGCAGCCAGGGTCAGCATCTTTTCATGGTATCCCGAGAAACTCTGGTAGGTAAGCTCGAGGTTGACTCCTTTGTTCTCGGCCATATAAGTATCGAGAATCTCCTGAGTCCGATCAACCTCCGGTCCGGCGGCAATCCACATGGCCACTGTCAAGTCCACTTCCGAGCCGCTGGCGAGCATCGTCACAAACAAAGAGCATAAGAGGCCAAAAATAGTTGCCGTAAACACAACTTTGTGCATGACATGTCCTCCTATCACAAAATCATATGATCCATGAATAATATCCGTCGCAAGTACGTCTATCTCCTCCCCCAAGTCTCAATCTTGTGTCACGCACCTGGCCTTAATCCCACTGTCAGTCAATTAACACGAGGAACAAGCAAGGAAAAAAGCGTAGTCTATCATGACGTGACTTCCCAAAAAGGAGTGCCTCAGACCATGAAATACCTCATCGCCGGTTTGCTTCTTTTCGTTGTGTCACTGACTGCCCAGCCGGTACACGCTTCGGAAAGCATGATCATTGACAGTTTCGATTACCCGGACGAGATCGACGTTCGCCGTGCGTGGCGGCCTGCCCAAGACTCCCCGCCTGTCTCCCTGGCGGCCAGGGACGGCGGTCAAGCACTTCAGATGAACGCTGATTTTACCGGCGACCTGCGCCGGGTCGTCTACGACAAGGACGTTAAGCTCGATTTGAGTAAGTGGGGGCGCTTCACGCTTGACTTGCGCGTGGACGAGCCTCGCGTCTTTTCCACTTTTACCCTCTACTTCCGATCAGGAGCCGGCTGGTACGCGGCCACCGGCACTATGCCCGGCAAGCGTTGGGGCACCGTACACTTTCCCCGGTCCGCTTTCCGCACCGAAGGGAACCCGGCGGGGTGGGACAAGATCGATGGCATTCGCATCTCTGCCTGGCGCGGCGGCAGCTTCACGGGGACCTGTCTGGTCGACAACCTCGTGGCCCATCGGGAAACGATCTGTCTGGTCTTGGGCAGCGGAGATGACGCGGCCATTCAGCAGTCCGCAGACACGATCTCCACACTGCTCAGACAGATCGGTATTATGACCAGCACCATCACCGCTGCCGATGTTGTACGAGGCGGGCTGCAAGACATGAAACTGGCCATTTTTCCCTATAACCCGTCCATGCAGCTCGAGGAAGTCCTGGAAGTGATCCGCTTCGTCAGGGAGGGAGGCAAGATTCTGGTCTTCTACTCGCTTCCCTTCGGCCTCGATGATCTGCTGGGGATCAGAAGAACGGGCTGGAAGCGCCAAGACTTCCCGCAACAGTACAGTCAGATCCGCTTCGACGCCCCGGACATTACGGGTATGCCTACCCAGGTGGCTCAAGCCTCATGGAATATCACTTTGGTGGAGCCCATCCGCGACAAAGCCCGGATCATCGGAGAGTGGTATGACAACCAGGGAGGCAAATCCGGAGCGCCTGCCATGACCATATCCGAGAACGGTGCCTTCATGAGCCACATCGTCTTGAGCGATGATCCTTCGGGCAAACAGCGCATGCTCGTCGCCCTGCTCGGACACTTCCTCCCTGAAATCTGGCCCACGGTCGCCCAAAAGGCCCTTGCCGGCCCGAGCCAAATCGGTCATCTCGCCGAAGGAGCTGCAGCCGTAGACGAATGGGTGAAGGTTCAGGCCCCCTTCAGCGCCCAACACGACGCCTCCGAGCGATTACTGGCCACGGCGGAAGAAAGCTTGGAGGCCGCCAGAAAAGCCTACGAAGAGCACCGCTATCCGGAGGCGGTTGAGCTGGCCTCCACAGCCTGGGATCAAAAAACACGGGCCTATGTTCTGTCCCATCCCAGCCGCGAGGTGGAATTCCGCGGCAGCTGGAATCACAGCGGTACGGGTGCGTACGAGACCTGGGAAGAGTCTGTTCGCAATCTCAAAGAAAACGGTTTCAACGCCGTCTTGCCCAATATGCTTTGGGGGGGCCTGGCGCTCTATGACAGCGAGCATCTTCCCCATCACCCCGTGGTTGCCGAACGCGGTGATCAGATCGCCGAATGCGTCGATGCAGCCAGACGCCACGGCCTTGAGGTGCACGTCTGGAAGGTCAACTGGAGACTCGGCAATACTCCCGCCCACTTCCAACAGCGTATGCGCAATGAGGGGCGCCTCGCCCGACACTTCAACGGCCAGGAACTGGATTGGCTCTGCCCCTCTGACCCGCGCAATCTCCGACTCGAACTCGACACCCTACTGGAGGTCGTAACCAAGTATGACGTGGACGGGATTCACTTCGACTACATCCGCTATTCGGACAACAATGCCTGCTTCTGCGACGGCTGTCGAGAGCGTTTTCAGCGCGATACCGGTATCGCTGTGACCAACTGGCCGGCCGGAGTTCGCACCTCAGACATAGAGCCGTTCTGGATTCAGTGGCGCTGCGATCAAATCAACCGTCTGGTACAGAGGGTCTCCGAACAGGTGCGCGCCGTCAGACCTGATTGCCGCATCTCCGCCGCGGTCTTTGCCAACTACCCCGCCTGTCGGGTCACCAACGGCCAAGACTGGGTTTACTGGGCCAGACAGGGCTGGGTGGACTTCCTTTGCCCGATGAACTACACCGAATCCGACACGGCCTTCGCCGCCCGAGTCACCGAGCAATTACACCTCATTGAGGGACGAGTGCCTTTGTACCCCGGCATCGGTGTCGTATCTTCGGCTTCCACCTTGTCCGCGGACCGCGTCGCCGGACAAATAGCATTGACTCGACATCTGGGAGCCGACGGATTCACCATCTTCGACTACAGCTCCAGGATCACCTCAGACATCCTTCCTCCGCTCGGTGAGGGATTGCTTCACAAACCCGCGCTGATCCCTGAGACAGGCCCGAGATACGACTTCGATTTAGGACCTCTCACTCGAGAAGCTACCTACGGAAGACATATGGCGATCGGGTCTGCGCTGGAGTTCTCAGTGCATCGGACTCCTGATCCTAAGGGCCGAGAGTTTGCTGACATCCAGGCCTTTTTGGTCCTTGAAAGCGCTGATGGAACCACCATCCAAGAGTTGGATGTCATTCCGGCCGACGGTACCTTAGACCTGGTGATCACCCCTCCGGGCTCAGGTCTTTACCGGCTTCGAGTCCAGGGGAGCTACTCCACCGAATCCGGCGACCGAAAGGCGTTCTCCGCCCGCAGCGCACCGATTGTCGTCGGTGATCTTCCCGAGGACATCCTCGCCTTGTTGTAGGACGCGACGAGCCGGACAGACACATCATCCGTGTCTGTCCGGCTAAAGCTTTTCGGGATTGACCAAGGGTATAACACCATCTTGTGGAACATGATTCATAAGAATATGACCTAAAACGGAGGTCTGCGCGGAATGTCGCCAAAGCATCGTCTCCACTTCCAGGGTGATGTTCGAGAATGCATGGAAGGCCTGCAGTCGTTGGCGTGCGACTTCAACTTTGAGCTCTCACCGGACGGCATTTCAGTCAGAGTCGAGCAACAAGTAGACAGCCCGATCGTCGTAGAAAGAAGAGGCTCTCAAGCGCGCATCCGCTACTCAGAAAGGATTCATTTTTTCAGAGGGCTGGGTCTTCTTCTGGAGCAAATGACCGCGCAGGATGAAGACTTCGTTCTCACTGAAGAACCGCAGTTCACCATGAACGGAGTCATGTTCGATGTCTCCCAAGGCAATGCGGTGCCCCGGGTAGAGACCGTGAAAAGCATCTTGCGCCGTATGGCCGTCATGGGCCTTAATATGATCATGATGTACTGCGAAGACAGCTACGTCGTCCCCGAAGAACCCTACTTCGGGTATATGCGCCCCAGATTCACCTTCGAGCAACTAAAAGAATGCGACGAATACGCCGCCATGTTTGGCATTGAGATGATTCCCTGCATGCAGACGCTGGCCCATCTGCCCGACGTACTTAAGTGGTCCGTGTACGCTGACATCAAGGAAGACAACACTACCTTGCTCGTGGGCAGCGAGCGAACATACGAGTTCATCGAGCGCATGATCAAAGCCGCTGCCGCCCCTTTCCGCACCAAGCGAATACACATTGGCATGGACGAGGCATGGAATCTCGGCATGGGAGCCTATTTCCGTCGCCACGGCTTGCGCAACAAGTTTGACATAATGACGGAGCATCTGGCGCGGGTTCTGGAGATCGTGGAAAGACACGGTCTGCAACCCATGATGTGGGGCGATATGTTTTTCCGCGCCGCATCCAAATCAGGGGCCTACTACGATCTGGGAATCAAGTTTACTCCGGAGATGCTGGCCGCCGTTCCCAAGGGCGTACAACTCGTCTATTGGGATTATTACCACCACGAAGAGGATTTCTACCGCGAGTTCATCCGACGTCATCGCGACTTCGGATCCGAACCCATCTTCGCCGGAGGCATTTGGGGCTGGATCAGCTACACCGTCAACTGGAGCAAGACTTTCATCACCACCAACGCCGCTCTCAAAGCCTGCAAAGATGAAGGAATCAAGGAAGTCTTCGCCACGGTCTGGGGCGACAACGGCACGGAGTGCAATATCTACACCACTCTGTTGGGCCTCCAGCTTTTTGCCGAACACGGCTACGCCCGCGAGCTCGACATGGAGCGTCTCAAACGGCGTTTTGAGTTCTGCGCCGGCGCCAAATTCGACGACTTCATTAATTTGAAGTATCTCGATGAGATACCGGGTACCGAACCCGACAATCTCGACACGGCCAATCCCAGCAAGTATCTGATGTGGCAAGACATCCTCGCCGGTCTCTTTGACAAGAACATCGAAGGCCACCCGATCGCCGATCATTACGCCCAACTGGCCGAAAAACTCGCCCCGGCCAAAAGTCGCAACGGCACCTGCAATCCCCTGTTTGAGTATCTCCATCAGGTAGCGGATGTGTTGGCCTTAAAGTCTGAGATGGGGCTCAATCTCACCTCCGCCTACCGTGCCGGTGACAAGAAGCGTCTGCGCAAGCTGATCGATGAGGATCTTCCCGAGCTGGCCGAGAAGGTGCAGACTCTGCATGAGATCCACAGGCAGCTGTGGCTGGACACCTATCAGTCTTTCGGCTGGGAGATCATGGATATGCGCTACGGGTCCCTCTCGGCGCGCATCAAAAGCGCCATGGATCAAATAGAGCGCTACTTGGACGGTCGTCTGCCACGGATCGACGAGCTGGAGGCCGAGCGGCTCTACTACAACGGCAGACCCGGAATCGTCCGCTACACGAACTTCTATCATCGCATCGTGTCAGCCAGTCCCATCGCCGCTCGCGGCTGAGGAGGGTGAACGTTGAGAGATTCGAGTTCAAAGGCCCGTCTGATGGAGTTCATGACGATCAAGGACGTGCAAGAGGGTTTGCGCGAAACGCAAACCGTCATCTTGCCCGTCGGCTGTGTGGAGCAACACGGGTGGCATCTGCCCCTCAGCACGGACATTCATAACGCCTATGAGATCGCCAAACGAGTATCGGCGGTCACGGGCTGCTTCGTGGCCCCCACCATGCCCTACAGCTACTCGGGAGGCAACCTGCCGGGCACCATCAACATCGCTCCACAGACCATCTCGGCCGTCATCAACGATATCTGTTGTTCCTTGGCCGAGCAGGGATTTGAGAATATCATCGTGGGGTTGGGCCACGGAGGCTCTGAGAATATCCGGGGGATTCGCGACGGTCTTGACATCACCATCCGCATGAATCCTCTACTGGCCAAAGTCAAGATCGCCTTGGTACCCTTGAGCGCTCTGTCCGCCGCGGCCAGGGCCTGTTTCGAGGAGAAAGACTTCCACGCCGGTAAATCGGAAACCTCACGCATGCTCTACTGGCATCCGGAGTTGGTCGGCGATGAACGAGTCACCGACTCAGAAGAGATCATGGCCATGCTCCGCAGGGATCAAGACGCTTACCAGACGGTGGAGCGGCCTGTTGATCATCCAATGGTCATGCCTCGCATCAGACAAAACGAAGCGGTCAAGATAGGTGTCTTGGGTGATCCGTCACAGGCCGGTGCGGAGCTGGGCGAAACCATTACGAAGGAAGTCGTGGCCGGTATGGTGGAGCTCATCACGTTGATGGAAAACGCCTGAGATGAGAAAGGAAGATCCTCTTGTTGGATGCACTGAAAGCCGAAGCCGGCCGCTTGGGCAAAGCGGCTTGGCGACCCATGCTCCGTTACGTGGCGGAACTGCATGAGCGCAGTACGCATCCGCCTCGCCCTCCTTTTGAACGTCCGTGGGAAGAGATCGGTCCGGGCTACCAAGCCTCCCCGGCCTTCGGCCATTGGGATCTCGTCCACCAGATTCTGGACACGGTTCCCACGGAACCGGAGCATGCCAAGAACCAGATCCTCAATAACCTGTCCAACCAAGAGCCTGACGGTCTGGTCCCCGGTACCATCTGGCTGAAAGGACCTGAACCGCGCTGGAGCAAAAGCGTGGGCCATCCCCCGGTGTGGCCCGTGGCCGTCGACAAATACTGCTCCGTTACCGGCAGCAATGAACTCATCAGTCAGTGTTACGAAGCCCTGCTGCGCCAACTGAAATGGTTCGAAGACAATCGCCGGGCCGAAGAAGGCGGCTTCTACTACCTGGACATCACCCACCGGCAGTGGGAGAGCGGTGTGGATGAGGGAATCCGCTTCGACGATGCACCCGCAGCCCCTCACACCTGTGTTGACGCTACGGCGCATTTGTACCAGGCCTATGATGCCGCGGCCCGTTGGTCGGAGATCTTAGACCGTGACGTCGAGCCTTACCGGCAAAAAGCCGACGCTCTGCGGAAGCTCATACAAGAGAAGCTCTTCGATGCGGAAACCGGATTCTTCCATGACATCTGGGCCGTCAACAAGCCCGGGGTGCGCAGAACGGCCCTGGAGGGGATGTTCCCCGTGGTTGTGGGGGCCGCTTCGCCTGAACAAGCGGAGCGCGTCATCGACGAGAGCCTTCTCAACCCTGAGCGCTTCTTCACCGTACATCCCGTGAGCACCGTCGGCGCCGGCGATCCCCGGTTCGAGTTGCGTATGTGGCGCGGTCCGACCTGGAACAGCATGACCTACTGGGCCGCCTTGGGCTGCATGCGCTATAACCGTGCAGACGCAGCCGGTGCCATTTTGGAGGCGGCGCTCGATGCCTCCGCAGCGCAATTCGAAAAGACGGGCACCATCTGGGAATTCTACCATCCGCACGGCGGCAATCCGCTGGATCTGCAGCGCAAGCCGCAGACCAATCAGAACACCCCGTGCCGGGATTATCTGGGGCATAATCCATTGATGGCCATGGCCCGCCTATGGAAACAGATCAATTCCTAGGAAAGGAGATGTTGTTGTGTCGGAGTTTTTCAAAGCGTCTCAGCCGGTCACTCCCGTTCGCTGTCTCCACCTGGACTTGAAAGGACTGCCGCCGACAAGCGAACGCCTGCTCAGCTTGCTTGATCTGCTGGCTGCCGCCCGCTACAACGCGGTGCTCGTCGAATGGGAGGACATGTTCCCCTGGACTTGTGACACCCGCTTCCGCTGTGAGACGGCCTACACCCCGGAGGATGTCGTCCGTTTCCGGGACAAAGCCAAAGTGCTGGGCATAGAGATCATCCCCCTGGTGCAGTGTCTCGGACACATGCAGACACCTTTGAAGTTCCCGGAGTACGCTCATCTGCGTGAGCTTCCCGATCACTACGATGTGCTTAACCCGTTGGCTGAAGGGGCCCGCGTACTGGTGGAAGACATGATTGACGACATCCTGGCCCTGTTGCCCGACGTCAAGCACTTCCACTTGGGCGGTGACGAGGCCTGGACCTTCGGTTCTCACCCTGATACCAAAGCTTTCATAGAAGAGCACGGAAAAGGTGCTCTCTACATGTATCATGTCGAGCCCCTGCTTGATAAGCTTCTCGCCCGGGATATCCGACCGATCCTCTGGCACGACATGATGACCGAGTGGGACTCAGCCTCCCTACATAAGATCCGGGAGAAGGCCGATCTTTGTGTCTGGGGCTATCAGGGGCATCCGGACACCGTCGCCCCCAACAGACACTTCCGTACCGAGAATATTGAGCGTTTCAAGGAGCATGGCATCCAGATGTGGGCGGGCACGGCCTACAAAGGTGCCGATGGCAACGACAGCGAGTTGCCGGTAGTGGAAAACCGCCTCAAGAACATGCTGGCCTGGAGTGAGGTGGCTCAGCGCTTCGACATGAAGGGTGTCATCTCCACCGCTTGGAGTCGCTACAACACCATGATCACGCAAGTGGAGCCGATCGATGCGGCCCTTGACGTGCTCGTGCTGAGCGCGATTGTCTTGCATGACGGCGAGGCGCCCGAACGAGGCATCGAGGCCTGCCGCGAGTTCTTAAAGACAGTCGGGGAGTATGACCGATTTCAAGCCTGCTACGAGAGCGTAGCGGCCTTCTCCAGGCTGAAATACGCCGCATGGGAAAACGTGCGCCGGACTCGCCAAAACCTAGCCTGTGCCATCCTGGATCCCGAGCGCCGTGAACCCGTGTTGTACGACAAGTGGGCCAAAAGCCTCGCCGCTCTCGTCGCCCGCATGGATACCGAGGCCCAAAAGATTCAAGAAGCCTTCTCGGGACTCGTACCGGATATATGGATCAGCCGTTTCACGGGTGATCGTCTGGAACCCCTGCGCCACGAAGCGGAAGAGATCGCCGATCTGGCGGCCAAGGTTGCCGGCTCGGCGCCCTGATGCCGCCTCAAAAACCGATATTGCTGTTTGAGCTGAACGACGCGCGCTGAATTTGCGCGCGTCGTTTTTTCAAGGAAGGGCACAGCCACAGCCATGGGACCCCGAAAGCAGAGCCGCGAGCGGCACGTGACCTGGAAAAAGAGGCATCCCGCTCAACTCAAGCACTGACTGGGAGTGCGGAGCCTATACGAGACCACAGCTATCGGAGGCGGGCTTTTCCACCGAGATCACTTCTGAGTCCGTCTGCCGCTTCACTCGGACGACGGCTGACGGCGCTATCCCGCTGCTTCGGCCTTCCTGTCCATGAACGCATCGAGCACCTGCGGCAGCTGTTCGAGTGAGGTGATCACCGCATCGGGGATGCACTCCCTCTCAATGTCGATGTCGAACAGGTCCGCCACCCCTTCCTGCCGCGCTTGGTAGACTGCGTAATCCCGGAAGACATCCAGCCGCGGCAACTCCAACGGAGGTACGGTACGCAACGACTGGGGCAGATGGCGCTCCAGCAAGACGGCTGACATGCCCGCCCGCTTGGAGCCCGCCACATCATCCGTCAGACGATCCCCGATATGCACACCGGCCTTAGACGGCTCAGCTGCCGCGTCGATGGCCGCCCTGAAGATCTCCGGCTGAGGTTTGATCAGACCCTGAAGATCAGGTGCAAAAAAGCCGTCGAAGTACTGATCCAAGCCCAGTGCATTGACCACCGGTATTTGATAACACGAAAAACCGTTTGATATCCACCACATACCGGTGACCCTTTGCCGTAGCAACTCCAAGACCGGTGTCACATCCGGATAGACGGCGATATAAGGCGGTCGGCAATAGCCGCGGACCATGCCCTCGATATCCAGGCGCTCAGGGTAGCTCAACTCTTGAGCCACGTCATTGATCACCCGGTCCCAATCGTACAGCCCTATGTAGTCGCCACCGAGTGCCCGGGCTCGGGCTGCGTCCATAATACGTCTCGTCAGCCACAGATCGGGATCCGTTCTCCCGCTCTTCCTGCTGTCGAGGAAAGGCCGTAACCGGCGACGGACTTCAGGAAATACACCCAGTCTGAACGGGTTTTGTATAAGCACCCGATCGAGGTCAAAGGTCAGAAACACACCGCTGCTCCTTTCGAGGACTTCTCACTTACTTCTTGACCACTTGCCGACCTGCAACTGCCGGACCAAGTGCAAGTGCGATCCAGCGCGTCTGTGGTCAAAACAGGATCCGGCCCGGAGTGCCCCTGTATTTTCGTCTGTGCTCCGGATGGCGAATCTCGTCCTTCATCCATGAACCATTGTAGGTGAAACCCCCGTTTGTGGAAAGGATCCGCCGGGAGCTTACTCACCGGCAGTCAAGGAGGTGGCCCGCCCGGTCTTTTGCCACCGCCGCATCAGATACCGGAAGGGATCCATGCCTGTGTTGTTGAAATAGTTATTCGGTTTCGGGAAAGCAGATAGCTGGCGCTGGCCTTCCCCAGGCAAGCAAAAACCGAGACCCCCCTAAATCCGCATCAATCCCGGATGTCTCGCTTTTGCAACGAGCGATCCGGGCACGTGGATGCGGGCTTCTCTTCCAAACGTGTTGTTGTCGTTAGACTGTCATAGTATGTCGTGCGGAGCTCGGCAGGCGGGCTGAGCATCTGCTTAACCGCGTCTGCATTCCATGTACCATGTTTCTTCACCTTTTTCGCGCCTGTTCGCGGAAGATTGGAGGTCTGTCTGTTTGCAGCAGTTTGTGGATCATCAACAGCGATTCAATCTAACGAAGCTCCTTCCCCTGCGGGCAGCAGGCCGTTGGCTCTTGCTTTGCACGCTGCTTGCTCTGCCCATAGGAACGGCTTCGGCCCTATTCTTGGCCGTCCTGAACCATGTCACCGCAGTATCGTCGGCCAAGCCGTGGCTGCTCTTGTTCTTGCCGCTTTCGGGACTTATCACTGCGTATGTTTATCAGCGTTATGGCGGTGCGGCCCGTCAAGGGATGACCCTCATCTTGGACGAGGCCATAGCGCCGAAGCAACCCATTCCGTTGCGCATGACGTTTCTCATCGCCTGGGGCACTCTGATGACGCTTCTGGGGGGCGGCTCAGCCGGCATCGAAGCGACCGGAGTACAGATGGCGTGCGGTCTGGCCGACCCCATCGGGCGCAAGCTAAAGCTGACCCCGGCAGAGCGACCCATCCTGATCACCGGAGCAGTTGCGGCCGGTTTCGGATCCATCTTCGGCACGCCGGTGGCAGGGGCCATCTTTGCCGTCGAGATCATGCGCCAGGGCGCTCCCCGCTACGGAGCTCTGTTGCCTTCGCTTCTGTGTGCCGTGCTCGCCGATCGGGTGACGACCCAGCTCTGGGGAATCCCGCGGTACACCTATGCACACACACTCTTACCGCCCATCGAAGCCGGTATCTGGTTCAAGGTGGCCATCGCCGGTGTAGTCTTGGGCCTCGTCGCACGTCTGTTTGTGACATCAGTGCGAGCCATGCGTACCTTTGCCCGGCAACACATCGCCCATCCTCTCCTGAGGCCCGCAGCCGGCGGCGTGATTGTCATTCTACTGACCCTTCTTGTGGGAACAAGAGCATACAACGGACTGGGCACCGAGACAGTCGACTTGGCGCTCCAAGGTGCCGATGTACCGCTTTTGGCTCCTTTTTTGAAGATCATTTTTACGGCCGTCACGATCGGCTTTGGGTTCATCGGCGGAGAAGTGGCGCCTCTCTTCTTCGTGGGGGCCACGGCAGGCAACGCCTTAGCCGGTCTTTTGGGACTGCCCGCCGACATGATGGCCAAACTGGGGTTTGTCGCCCTTTTGGCCGGCGGCACCAACACCCCGGTGACCGGCATCATGATCGGCATGGAGCTCTTTGGAGGCGAAACGCCCGTCTATCCCGCAACGGCCTGCATTCTGGCCTATGTCTTCTCGGGATCCCGGGGCATCTACTCGCCGTCGACGGTGCAACCGGAAGAGCGGGCACCTCTGCGCCTCCTGCTCGATGCGATGCTACGGCCGGGCTTGATGGAGGAGGCGGACCGTTTCGGCACCGGAGAGGATCTGCACGCCGGCGTGGGTTGAGCCATGAGTGGTCTTTAGGGGCGCGAACCGTCCAAGATCAGATCATATCGATGGCACCGATGCACGCGCCGGAATCTCCTGAGAACGGTGGCATCGGTCCCTGAATAGTGAGCAAACACCGCGACCGGCCTTACGTCGGGCAACTCAGCGTGGGTCAGTCGGCGCAGCTCTTCCTGCTCAGTGACATACACGTGCCAGTAGGAGTCCATCAGTTCATATCCTTGCCGTGCATACCACTCTTACACATAGGGATCGTCGCGGATCCAGGCCTCCAAACGGTTCGAGCCGCGACGGCACGCTTCTAAGACACCGCGCTGCAACAAAAAGCCCCCTATACCGCGACCTCGCCGGTCGGGGTGGACGGCGCCCGCCGGCCCTGAACAGGTCGGATGGGGCGAGCAGACCGAGCCGGGTTCCGTCTCGCTTTCGATGTCCAACAGTCCCACGAGCTGCCCGTCGGACACTGCCACCAATTCGATGGCCGGACTCGCGCCATGCTCCTTCTCCCGAAGCACATAGTCAAAACAGGGCGTCTTCAAAAAGGCCAGCGCGGGACAGCCGACCCAGCCCTCCTCGTCAGCCGGAGTGTACGGACGCACTTTCACCGACTCGGAGCTCAGACCCGGGCTGCTTGACCAGTCCATCGTCACTCCTGACTTCTCTTCCGTTTTCCCGTGGCATGACCTCATGTATCTTGCATTAGCCAAAGCGGAGTCTTAGGTATCTGAACCACAACACATTCCCGCCTGAACCAATGCCAAGCAGACTCCTACGGGATCTTTGATCACTGCGTAGGCGTACTTCCCGTCGTCTTTTACCGTCTTAAGCACCTCGCCGCCCTCTTCATCCACAAGGTGGATGCTTTCGGCCAAATCACCCACGGGCAGATAGATCAACCAGACCGGAGGCAGCTCTGCGTTCACTCCCCGGGCGTGGCATATTCCTGCCGCCGCAGTTCCGTCTTCGCCCAGCATTTGATAATCGCTGTAGCTGACATTTCCTTCCTTCATCTCAACCTCTTGCCAAGTCCACCCGACGACCTGCCGGTAAAAATCCTTGGCCTTCGCCGCATCCGGAACCGTGAGGTCGAGCCAGGTGATGCGGCCCATACCCTCAACCTCCTCCGCCGGGAGATCCTCCAAAGACGGCAGCTGCTCTTCGGGAACAACGGGAATGAGGCCGAAAGCCGCCCCGTTCGGATCGAGCAGGACCGCCCATTGAACGGTTCCGTCGTCGTCCGTGGCCTGCATCACCTCGCGTCCGCCCAACGCAAGCGCACGCTGCACGCTCTCGGTCACATCGGCTACCTGAATGTGCGGCATCCATTGAAGCGGCAGTTGAGCGTACTCCTCGCTGACGGGTGCCAAGCCGATGATGGGTAGGCCCAGGTTGCTCATCCCGTCTTCGCGCCACAGTGGCTGATCGCCCGTCCTCAGCACTCGGGAGTAGAACCTAAGCTCCCGCTCGTAGTCGGGAACGGCGATGTCGGCGCTCAAGACGGAGCCGACTCGTGCGGTAAACGGGTTGCCCATAAAATCCTCTCCTCTCACATCTACTCTGATCAGAAAATCCACCAAGAGCTCGGCGTCTCCGCCCATGCCGTAGCCATAGGCGCCCTTCCGGATTCTTGGCGAACGGATTCTGCCGGATCCTCCGTCCGACTTCCGCCCCACGCCCAACCTCGGAATTATCTGGTGCGTCGCGCGTTCGGCTTACGAACAGTCTTTCCAACATCCTACACCCATGCATAGGCGGATTCGGCCGCCTGTCGTTCGATTGAGCGGCCGAATACCTTCTGTGACGGGCCTTGTGCTCCAGACACACAACTGCGCCACCCTGGTTTTCCGCTTCCCTAACACAGGAGACGGCCTTTCAGGCCGCTCCGTTGTACAGCCGCAACACAGACTTCAATCATACCGGGATACAGAGAACTTGGCGCGGGATCCCCGGACTCCCGCTTTGTCCCGCCACAGAACCGATGAACCGGGACGCATCGGCTATTTCCACTCACGCACGAGATCGCCGAAATCGGGCAGCAGCTCATACTTGTTTTGCCAGGTGGTATACATAATGCCCCGGGCCCCGGGTGTCTCATCCAGAGCCTCCAGCCAGTCCCGCGGATTGTCCAGGGTGTCCCCGTCGTAGTAAGCACCGGCTAAGGTTTCAAAACCCTGTCCGGAGAAGAATGACAAGCTCTCGTTGCGCTTGGCGTGATACCAGCACACGGACACTATATCCTTCGGTATGTGCAACCACGAACCAGTGTAATCCCCGTCCACCATGAAGTAGTTGTCGCGAGCATTGTGGTTCGGATCGAGCATATCTGACCAGATGTAGACGGTCGCCTCCGGATTGACCTCTTTGATCATGTCATAGAGGCGGCTGATGCAATCGCCCAGGATCTCACCCATGGTCATGCCTCTGTCTTTACAGGCCCGGCAGCTTCCGCCGGCCCGTATCTCATCCATGCTGAGCAAGTACCGGGACGGTGCCAGATACCTATGGATCAAACGCACTTGCTCGCCCCAGTACTCATACAGCTCCGGCTCGGACATGCAAAGGCTCGTCTGTCCGCCGCTGATGGTCAC
>JBMNSS010000005.1:0-48769 GCA_050945315.1 Limnochordia bacterium
TTTCGACGGCATCGACTTGTCTACAACGATACGGCCTCGTGGGTCCAGCGCGATATAGCCAACTGAGGCGTCCCGCAGCGAACGCAAAGATCCGCCCATCCCAGCAACGTTCCATCGACCCTTTCCTATGCTGTGTGTCGGAGTCTGTAGCGGAATCGCAACTCACCGTGGAATTCAGTACCGCCTGTATACCGATCGCAAGACATAGAATCTTAAGGCACTATGGAACACTGATGCTTCTTAAGACCTCTATACTGACGATAGATGTAGCCTTCTACAAGGCAGTATGTTAATATGAAAGCGTTGTGTCTGCACCGGTCAGCCGCTACGGGCGCGAGCATCGTGCCTGCTGCGGCTATTTTTGCCCCAACAGCTGGGGCGTGTACCAATCGGCAACAGCCTTCTTCGGTTGCTCGCGGGTCATGCTATTACTGCACAACACGAGAGAGGGCGATGGACATGAAAGACAACATAGATAGACGGGTCTACCGCTGTCCGATTTGTACGTTGGAGACGCCCCACGAGATCATTGGGCACCTCGGCGGGATGTATGGCATCTGCTGCACACATTGCAGGAACGGTTCGTTGGTATGGGAGGATGAACTTCACATCTACCAACTGCGGTGGGAAGACGAGCTGCGGGACATTATGCAGGAATTGAGCACTTGACTTGATCGACCTTTTGAGACCTCGACAGTCTGCGGCAGTTGCGCACTCAATCGGTGTTATGCTTCGAACACTGCATTGTGAGTGAACAAATGCTCTATCGCCTGCGGGTTCTGCGCAGGATGATCAGGCCTTGTCATCTTAGAGAATCGCGCGGAAGGACTGGCGAGGAAACCGCCACCCGCCGCCCGCCGGTAGCACCTGACAGTCCGGATGGGGGACAGGGGTGTTTCGGAACACTCCTGCCGTCCCCCCCCACAGCAGACAGCAGTGTTTCCACCGATGATCCGGCATCTGAGAGACTTGATCATCGCAAACGCATTCCGGCGGCATCACACCATCTACGGTGCTTCCCGAAGGAATACGATAAAGGCGGACTCTGACTTGCTTGCCCCTGAGAACAGGGGTGTGGTAACATGGCAACTAGTCTAGGAGTGGCATCAACCACCCCAAAGCTGGAGGTACGATGGTTTGGGCACTCTAGTGATTGTGGAGTCTCCGGCAAAAGCCAGAACCATTGGGAGATTCCTGGGTCGGAATTACTCTGTCAAGGCTTCGATGGGTCACGTGCGTGACTTACCGCGAAGCCAATTTGGCGTTGACATTGAGAACGATTTTGCTCCCAAGTACATCACCGTTCGCGGCCAAGGAAAACGACTGCAAGAGCTACGCACGGCCGCCCGAAAAGCTGATCGTGTCCTTTTGGCTACGGACCCGGATCGCGAAGGCGAAGCCATCTCGTGGCACTTGGCTGAAGCCCTCAAACTGGACACGGAAGCTCAACAACGCATCGAGTTTAACGAGATAACCCGGAGCGCCGTAGAAAAGGCGATCAAAAACCCCAGGCCGATTGATTTCAACCTGGTAAATGCGCAACAAGCGCGCCGGGTGTTAGACCGGCTGGTGGGCTACAAGTTGAGCCCTCTTTTATGGGAAAAGATAAAACCCGGATTGTCCGCCGGCCGTGTTCAGTCGGCTGCCTTGCGTATGATATGCGATCGCGAGACGGACATCAAAGAGTTTAAGTCCGAAGAGTACTGGAGTCTAACCGTGTGGTTGTCCAAGACGCAGACCGGTACTCAGTTCCCCGCGCGTCTTATCCGCTGCGGGGAGGAAAATGCGGAGTTGAGGAACGAAGCTGAAACGCTAGCCATCGTGCAGGAGCTGGAAAACGCTTCCTATCGGGTAAACACGGTGAAGCGTTCTAGACGCACACGCCGACCGACTGCCCCTTTTACCACCAGTACCATGCAACAAGAGGCCGCCCGGCGTCTGCGCTTCACCGCCAGGCGCACCATGAGTGTCGCTCAACAGCTGTATGAGGGTCTGGACGTGGGCGAAGGAACGGTCGGTCTCATCACCTATCTGCGCACAGATTCAACACGGGTCGCGACTGAAGCCCAGGCTGCTGCCCAAGAGTTGATTGACAGCACATGGGGAAGTGAATACAGACCAAAACAGCCACCTCAGTATAAGTCTAAACGGGGAGCTCAGGAGGCCCATGAGGCCATCCGTCCCACCGACGTCAGGCGCACTCCCGAATCCGTAAAAGAGCATCTGACGCGGGAGCAACACCTGCTGTACAAGTTGATCTGGGAGCGTTTTATCGCCAGCCAAATGGCACCGGCCGTCTTTGACACGGTGACAGCAGACATCGCGCCGTTGGTAGACGATGCTCAATTGCCCTACACCTTCAGAGCCACTGGTTCAACGATACGCTTTTCGGGTTTCATGGCAGTCTATAGCGAGCAAACGGACGAAGATAATGACTCTGATGACTCAGAGAAGAAGTTGCCCGACTTACAGGAGGGTGACGACCTACTCGAGCGAAAAATAGATCCGCGTCAGCATTTTACGCAACCGCCTCCCCGGTTCACGGAAGCCATGTTGGTCAAGACCATGGAAGAGTTGGGGATTGGGCGCCCCAGCACCTACGCTACGATTATCGACACGATCCAAAAACGGGGCTATGTCACCAAACAAGAAAACCGCTTTGCGCCCACGGAACTGGGATTTGCCGCAGTCGATCTGCTTAAGACGCATTTCCCTGACATCGTAGATGTCGAATTCACGGCCAACATGGAGCAACGGCTGGATGACATAGAGGACGGTAAGACAGACTGGGTGGGTCTCATTCGAGAGTTCTACGGTCCCTTCTCCGATTCATTGGAGCGAGCTCATGTCTTGGCCGAAGAAAAGCGGATTGAGGATGAGGTCACTGACGAGATCTGCGAATCTTGTGGTCGCAACATGGTCATCAAATGGGGACGTTTCGGCAAGTTCTTGGCTTGTCCCGGATACCCCGAATGCAAGACCACCAAGCCACTGCTGATCGAGATCGGTGTTCCGTGTCCAAAGTGCGGCAGCAGCATTGTTGAGAGGAAGAGCCGACGGGGCCGCGCTTTCTATGGCTGCGCCGCCTATCCTGAGTGCGATTTCACCAGCTGGCAACGCCCGGTGGCGGCCAAGTGCCCGGCCTGTGGCGGATATATGGTTGAACGCCGGCGACGCAATCAAGAGACTCTTTGGGTATGTGCCGATAAGGAGTGCGGCCAGACGATGGCCCCCTCTGACAGCTCGTCTTAACCACGACGAGCAAAGGCGAAAGGAGAGCGACCCGATGATCCATGCCACAACCATTGTCGGCGTAAAAGGAGCATCAGCAGGGGCTTTAGCAGGGGATGGCCAGGTCACCCTCGGCGAACACACCGTCATTAAGCATACGGCGCGAAAGATCCGCCGTCTCTACCATGGTACCGTACTGGCCGGATTTGCCGGTGCAGCGGCGGATGCCTTCGCCTTGTTTGAACGATTCGAAGGCCGCCTTGAGGAATACAGGGGAGATCTCCTGAGAGCCTCAGTAGAATTGGCCAAGGAATGGCGCACTGATCGCGCCCTGCGTCAACTGCAAGCCCTCATGGTGGTCATGGACAAGCATACGCTCCTCATCATCTCAGGAACAGGCGAGATCATAGAGCCCGACGACGGCATCGCAGCTGTGGGCTCAGGAGGCCCGTATGCCCTGGCCGCCGCCCGAGGACTTGTGCGTCACACCGCGCTTCCGCCGGCGGAAGTGGCTCGGGAGGCGCTCCGCATCGCTTCAGAGATCTGTGTGTACACAAATGATCACATATCCGTAGAAGAGCTATAGACCAAGATATGAACCGGGGGGTGAGATCTTGGCAACCGAATTGACACCGCGCAGGATCGTTGAGGAGCTCGACCGATATATCGTCGGACAAAAAGAGGCCAAGAAGGCCGTAGCAATCGCTTTGCGTAACCGTTACCGGCATCGCCTGCTTTCACCCGAGATGCGCGATGAAGTGGCTCCCAAGAATATCCTTATGATCGGCCCCACGGGCGTAGGAAAGACGGAAATAGCGCGCCGTCTGGCGCGTCTTGCTTCTGCGCCTTTTATCAAAGTGGAGGCCACTCGGTTTACTGAGGTCGGCTATGTCGGTCGAGACGTGGAGTCCATGATCCGCGACTTGGTTGAGGTCTCCTTGCGCATGGTGCGACACGAACACATGGAAGAGGTCCGCGAACAAGCGGAACAACTGGCTGAAGAACGACTGGTCAGTCTTTTGGCTCCCATGCCGACTGCTGAACCTCCGCCCAACCCATTCGCCGCCATGTTTGGGATGTCAGCCTACTCTCACACCGAGCCCAGGGAATCGAATGCGACAAAGGACCAAGAAAGCCTGCAACGCACCCGCGAGGAGCTGCGCAATCAGTTGCGCCAAGGTCTCTTGGAGGAACGAGTCGTTGAATTCGAGGTGGAAGAAAGCGGGCCCAACTTCTTCGATGTCTTTGCGGGAGTAGGCATGGATGAAATGGGTATGAGTCTTCAGGACATGCTCACCCAAGTTATGCCAAGAAAGACGCGCAAGCGCAAAATGAAGATCAGGGATGCCCGTAAGGTCCTGGTGCAAGAAGAGGCGCAGAAGCTGGTGGATATGGACGAAGCTGCTGCTGAAGCCGTCAGGCGTACTGAGGAATCGGGCATCGTCTTCCTGGATGAAATGGACAAGATTGCCGGCCGCGAGAGTAGCACAGGGCCGGATGTGTCTCGTGAAGGTGTACAACGCGATATTCTGCCGATCGTCGAGGGAACCACGGTGAACACCAAGTATGGCCCAGTGCGCACCGACCACATCCTGTTCATCGCCGCAGGTGCTTTTCATGTCTCAAAACCGGCCGATCTCATCCCCGAGCTACAGGGTCGCTTTCCCATCCGCGTCGAACTTCACAGCCTGACTCAAGACGATTTCTGCCGCATCCTAAAAGAGCCTCAAAACGCTCTGATAAAGCAGTATGCGGCGCTAATGGCCACGGAAGGCGTGCACCTCGAGTTCACCGACGACAGCCTGATCGAGATCGCTCGTATGGCCGAGGAGGTCAACAGGAGAGCTGAGAATATAGGGGCTCGGCGACTACACACAATCCTCGAGAAGCTGTTGGAGGATTTGTCTTTTGCCGCTCCGGAAATCGGCGAGCAAACCGTAACCGTCACGGCAGAGTATGTGCATCGACACCTGAATGATCTCGTAGAAGACGCTGACTTAAGCCGTTATATCCTGTAAGGAGGCATGACTTCCAAGGAGGGAATCGCTGTGGCTATGGCATTGTCCCGCCAAGAACTTGATGCTCTGCTCGGTGCGGGAGCTGAGCGTCGCCACACATCAATCGATGAAAGTGCCCTTAACAGGTTCATGCACAAGGCCACGGAATGCCTAGATGCATTCCTGGGTTCTGTTTGTCGCTTTCAACCAGGTAAACCGTTTGTCTCGACCTGGGATGACTTGCCGCTGGCCATGGAGGTTTCGAGCGGCACCAGGTTGCTCTGCGTGGAAGCCAGGTCGTCCGAACCCACCCGATCAATATTCGTGGCCACTACCAGCCTTACGGCCTATCATTTGGACGAAACCGCCAACCGACACACCGGAGGGACACAGAATCACGCTCCGTTTGTCGCCTGGCGTCGGGTTGTCGAGTACATGATAACCGAATCAGTGGCTGCTTTGAACAATCCCGGCGAGTTGACGCCTGTGAGTTGGCAGTCGCAGTCTCCCCGCCGCTGGGACATCGGAACTGACGAGGATAGCGAGGCTTTTGTCGACAAAGAGGCTCAAATCGTAGTCATACCCCTGTACGCCGCGGAAGACAGGAGCCGAGCGTTGTACGTGCTAATGTCTCCGGAGGTCTTGACGAACCTGTGTTCGTCGCCGCCGCCCTCCTCGACAACCGAGCAAGAGCAAATATGCGCTGCGACACTTCCTTCACGCTTGGCGGAGATTCCACTCTCTATAAGCATCGTTGCTCCCGCCGGACAACTCACTGTACGCAGTGTGGCACTGTGGCAAGTCGGCAGTATTGTTCCCCTGACACTTACCCCCAACTCATCCATAGAACTTCAGGTGAACCAACATGATCTAGCTGTGGGTGACCTGATAATAAACCCTGACGGTAGCCTCGCGGTAAGGATTACCACACTGCTGTCTCAGTAGAATCCGATCCGAGTCCAAGCTGCTCAGGTAAACCGGATATTGATGGGGTCTGTTGTTAATGGTATACTTAGCGATGGTCAAATTACACACGGATCCGGACCGGGCCGACGGGTGCTCGCCCATGCGGTGCGAGTTCTCGGAGGGGAAGATGGATCCGGAGGTCTAACCCAGGGAGGTACATTAATGGCAGTGGTTTCCATGAAACAGCTCCTGGAAGCCGGCGTGCACTTTGGGCACCAAACCAGGCGCTGGAATCCGAAGATGGCTCCTTATATTTTCACGGAGCGCAACGGCATCTACATCATAGACCTACAGAAGACGGTGCGGAAAGTTGATGAAGCGTACAACTTCGTCAAAGAGATGGCTGCCGACGGAGGTCTGCTTCTTTTCGTAGGAACTAAGAAGCAGGCACAAGAGACAGTCAAGGCCGAAGCCGCTCGTTGCGGCATGCCCTACGTCAATACGCGTTGGCTCGGCGGCATGCTCACCAATTTCAGGACATTGCGGGGACGTATTCAGCGCCTCAGGCAACTGGAGGAAATGGAGAACGACGGGTCGTTCGCGGTTCTTCCAAAGAAAGAGGTTCTTCAGCTTCTCAAAGAAAAGGAACGTCTCGAGAGGTTTGTCGGCGGAGTGCGTAACATGAATAGGCTACCGAATGCCGTCTTTGTTATCGACCCTCGTAAGGAACGAAACGCGGTGGCCGAGGCTCGCAAGCTGAACATCCCCATCATATCCATCGTAGATACCAACTGTGATCCTGATGAGATCGATTTCGTCATTCCCGGAAATGATGACGCAATCCGGGCCATCAGGCTTTTGACCGGTAAGATGGCTGACGCTGTCATCGAAGGACACGAAGGCCGCGAAGAAGCGGCTGAAGACGTGATTGAAGAACCCCAATCGAGTGAAGGAGAAAGCTTCGACAGCGACGAAGTCGATACGGATGACGCAACGATCGAAGAAGAGTCTGTGGAAGCGTAAGGCGTCCCGGGGCGGCCGTTACGAGTAGCCGCCCTTTTGGTCGGATTTGATTGCTTAGGAGTGTGATTCGCTAGTGGAGATCTCGATGGCGATGGTGAAAGAGTTGCGCGAGCGCACTCAGGCAGGCATTATGGACTGCAAGAGGGCTCTGCAGGAGACAAACGGTGATATCGACAAGGCAATCACCCTATTGCGAGAAAAAGGACTCGCCGCGGCTGCCAAGAAGGCTGGAAGAACGGCGAATGAAGGCATTGTGGACGCATATATTCACGCCGGCGGTCGCATAGGTGTGCTGATTGAGGTCAACTGTGAGACGGATTTCGTTGCCAAGAACGAAACCTTCAGGACTCTTGTTCGGGACTTGGCGATGCAAGTCGCTGCTTCCCGCCCGTTGTACGTCAGTCGCGATCAGGTTTCGGAGAGCCTCCTGGAAGAAGAGCGCGCCGTGTATGCTGCAACAGCGCGCAATGAAGGTAAGCCGGAAAACATCATTGAGCGAATTGTAGAGGGCAGGATTGAAAGATTTTACAAGGAGATCTGCCTCCTGGAGCAGCCGTTTATCAAAGACCCCGACAGGACTGTTGAGGATCTCATCAAAGAGACCATTGCCACATTAGGGGAGAACATCTCCGTACGGCGTTTTGCCCGCTACGAAATGGGGGAAGGGCTCCGCGATCAGTAATCGCCCGATGATCTACGGTGGTACAAAGGAGGCCCCATATGTCTGAGCGCCCTCTGTACTCGCGCATCATCGTCAAGCTCAGCGGTGAGTCTTTGGCCGGCAGTCAGGGCTTTGGGCTCGACTTTCAGGTCGTAGCCCGCATCGCTACGGAGATTAAAGCAGTATTCGATGCCGGTGTCGAAGTCTGTGTTGTAGTCGGCGGAGGCAATATCTGGCGCGGAGCGGCGGCCAGCGAGCGAGGGATGGATCGAGGTACGGCAGACTACGCCGGGATGCTGGCCACTGTGATAAATGCTCTTGCGCTACAGGATGCCATGGAGCAGATCGGACTCGTCACGCGGCTACAAACGGCCATTGAAATGAGGCCCGTGGCGGAACCCTACATACGCCGACGAGCGATCCGGCACCTCGAAAAGGGTAGGGTAGTGATATTTGCGGCAGGAACGGGCAACCCGTTCTTTACCACGGATACAACCGCAGCTTTGCGGGCCGCGGAAGTAGATGCTGAAGTTATTCTCATGGCCAAGCGCGGTGTAGATGGCGTGTACGATGCTGATCCCCGCACAAATCCTGAAGCTCGCAAGTATGACACTTTGGAGTACATTCAGGTTTTGCAGCAGGGATTGCGGGTCATGGATGCCACTGCTACCTCGTTGTGCATGGACAACGGCATTCCCATCATCGTTTTCAACTTCGATGAACCGGGCAATATTCTGCGCGCCGTCATGGGAGAAAGGATCGGCACAGTCGTGGGAATGGTGCCGAGAAACTCAGCTGAATAACCTAATAGTATCGTCAAAAACGAAGGAGCACGTGTGCAATGGTGACCAGAGGCAAGCCCGCCCCTGCCGTCACGGGCTCGTGCTCCCGTGACAACTTTCTCAGGGAGGTGGCGCATGATTCGCGATGTGCTCAAAGAAGCGGAGAATCGAATGAAGGGTGTCATAGCGGCTACCAAGAGAGATTTCGGCGCAGTACGTACCGGCAGAGCCAACCCGGCCATCCTTGATCGTGTGTCTGTCGATTACTATGGCACAGCCACTCCTATCTCTCAACTGGCAACTGTGTCGGTGCCGGAACCTCGTCTAATCACGATTCAACCTTGGGACCGCTCGGCCCTCAAAGACATTGAGCGAGCAATACTCCAATCAGACCTCGGGCTAACGCCTGTAAACGACGGTCAGATCATTCGCTTGGCGATCCCACCGCTTACCGAGGAACGGCGTAAAGAACTCGCGCGTCTGGTTCGCAAAGAGGCAGAGGACAAGCGCGTAGCCGTTCGCAACATCAGGCGCGATGCCAATGAGCAGCTAAAGGCCATGCAAAAGAGCAGCGACATTTCGGAAGACGAGGCTAAGCGGGCTGAGAAGCAAACCCAAGAACTCACTGATAAGTACATTAAAGAGATTGATGCGCTCCTGCAAGCCAAGGAACAGGAGATTATGGAAGTATAGGGGCGAGTGACTTTGGCGCGGCCTGATGTTATAGGCTGGGAACTGTCCAGAGCCCGGGAGGAATGCCGGGCTCTGGACATAGGTGTCTCCGTTCAGATCACACAACCGCCGGGAATGGACAGGGCCCTCGACTCAGAAGCGGAGGAGGGGTTCGATGCGCTGCGAGTGGTGGCCGTGCGCCCCTTTGACGCGGCTTCCGTCCTGCTGATTGTGTGTCCTGAGGCATGGTAGCCATGCAATTGTCCAGTCAGATCATCCGCTCCTGTCTTTGATGATGCCGAAGACTGTGAGACTGCCACGACCATTCGACTTGATTCGGTTTTCTCAGCCAACCTTGGTTTGTGAATGAGTCGATCGTCGGAGGATCGCAGGATCAACAGCGAGCTCTCATGGCGTCGTTGGAACTGAACGCTCAGACCAGCAGCTTGTTCGCGTAGGCCCATCTGACAGCATTGGTGACGAGGGCGTGACTGCCGCCCCGGATGGTCGCACAACAGAGTGTGGCCGGCGCTTCTTTGCCTGCACGCACCGTCCGGGTTGTCTTAAGGACAATACTACCGCCGATCGACAGGCGCTGAGGCATCGAGACTCTCTCAAGACGATTCGGCGAAGTCGCACCATTCGTGGTGCCCCAAGGGGTCAACGTTGAGTGAAGCAAGAGGAGCTTTTTCCGAAGAAACTCAAAAACCCTCCCAAACATGTCGCCATCATCATGGACGGCAACGGACGTTGGGCCCTTCAGCGTGGGCTACCGCGAGTCGCCGGTCACAAAGCAGGGGTCGACAGTCTGGTTTCTTGCGTTGAAGCCTGTAACGCCTGGGGCGTTGAAGTGCTGACCGTCTATGCGTTTTCCACTGAGAACTGGGGCAGACCTCGGGACGAAGTGACTTTCTTAATGCATCTTTTGGAAGAGGTCTTCCGGCGCTACATCGACCGGTTGCATGCCAACGGAGTGACGGTCAAAGTCATCGGAAGACGGGCAGGCCTTCCTGCGTCGACTACACGACACATTGAACACGCTGAGCAGCTTACCGCAGAGAACACAGGATTGCGGTTGCTCATAGCCTTCAACTATGGTGGCCGCGCAGAATTGATTGACGGGGTGAAAACCTTGTGCTCCCGGGTGGCCCGAGGAGAACTCAGCCCGGAAGCCATCGATGAGGAGTGTCTGTCCGCTCACCTTACTACAGCCGGCCTTCCCGATCCGGACCTTTTGATCCGCACCGGGGGCGAATTCCGCATCAGCAACTTCCTGCTGTGGCAGGTCGCCTATACCGAGCTTTATATCACCGATGTGTACTGGCCTGACTTCAGAGCACAACAACTGTATCAAGCGCTGATGGAATTTCAGAAACGCCAGCGCCGATTTGGAAAGGTATGAGGGTTTGTTACTCGCGCGAGTTTTGACGGCTGTGCTCCTGATTCCCGCCTTCCTCGGTCTTTTGTATGCAGGGGGCTGGGCTTGGTTCACGCTCCTGGCGATCTTAGCTGCTATCGCCAGTTTTGAGATGGGGCGTCTGTACACTTGTCTCGGATACAACAACACTCACCTGTTTATCGGCATTGGTGGGCTAACCTTGTTAGGAGCGGCATATGCTTCCCTATACGTGACCTGGTCTTGGCCCCTGGCCTATGCCCTGATTACAGCTACGGCTCTTCTCGGACGACTCAGTGTCTCAGGCGAACAGATTCTACAGCGCGGAGCCGTCATCTGCATGGGCAGCCTATATGTCGGTCTTTTTGCTTTCATGTTTCTTATTCGAGCTGATGGCTTGGCTCCGGCACTGCTGGCCGTACTGGGAACTTGGTTTGCTGATACATTCGCTTTCTTTTTTGGTCGGGCATTCGGGCGAACGCCGTTTGCCCCTACCATAAGCCCCAATAAGACGGTCGAAGGTGCCATAGCGGGGATCGGCGGAGGAATGATCGCCGGAATTGCTCTGGCGACAACGATGCAGTGGTCCACTTGGTATGCCGCCCTGGCCGGAATGGTGGTAGCCTTGGCCGCTGAGCTTGGAGATTTGGTTGAGTCAGCCATAAAGCGCGAAGCCCGCGTCAAGGATGCCGGGTCTCTATTACCCGGTCATGGAGGGATACTGGACCGCTTTGACAGCATGCTCTTTGCCGGTGTCGCTGTCTATATATTGCGGCTTCTCCGATAAGCCGCGTCGGGAGGAGCAAGGTGGATGGCCTCCATCATCGAAAAAGGGCTGCTCATCGTGTTGTCCTCCTTATCCGCAATAGTGGCCGTCAGCATTTTGTCGCCATTTGTGGGCCCCTTTCTTCTGGCTCTTCTGTTGGCAGCCCTCATAGATCAGCCCGTCAATTGGTTAGAAGAGCGCGGCCTGCCCCGGGGTTTGGCAGTGCTCGTGCTCCTGAGTTCCCTGGCTCTCGTTGCTGGCCTGTCCCTGGTCGTCGTAGTGCTCAACATCACAAAGGACATTAGCCGCCTGGCCGACACGCTCCCACAGCTGAGACATCATTTTGTCTCGGGGCTTGTCCGATTCAGCCAATTGGCTGCGGATCTTCCGGGGCCTGTCCATGACCTTGTCAGAGGCTCCATCGATCAGATCTCCCGGACTCTCGAGCTGCTCGTAGGGCGCTTCTTCTCCGCCCTGACGGAATTACCGGGAGCCTTGTCGCGTCTTGTAGTCGCGGTCTTGGCCTCTTTCTTCCTGGCCCGGGATGGCAGATCCTTGGCTCGCTCCTTTGTAGCCAACCTTCCCCCCTCGTGGCAGAGACAAGTAGCCGAGCTTAATCGGGGAATCTTTGCCGGCATCGCAGGTTTTGTGCGAGCACAGGCATTAATAGTCGTCCTCTCATCCGTCCTGTGCACGACAAGTCTTTTGATCTTCGGAATGCCCTATGCGTGGCTACTGGGCACCCTGGCCGGTATACTGGACATCATCCCGCTGGTTGGGCCCAGTGCCCTTTTCGTTCCGCTCGCTGCCTGGCAATGGTACGGTGGCAGCAAGGCGGTCGCGGCAGGTTTGGCTGTCAGTCTGAGCCTGGTGCTGTTAATCAGACAAGGAATAGAGCCGGTGCTTATTGCCGGGCAGGCCAATCTCCATCCGCTGACCAGTCTGGCCGCAGTCTATTTCGGGGTGCGTCTGTGGGGGTTTCCGGGCCTGTTTTTGGGCCCGCTTCTGGCCATCTCGGTGAAGACTCTGTGGCTGAGCCGATCGCATTGACATCGCCCTGAAAGGATCAGCCGTAAATGGTATAATGTGTCGTAAGTGCAGCGATCAAGGAGACTGTTAGTATGCGCCTGGCGATACTTGGTTCCACGGGTTCCATTGGGCAGAGCACACTTGAGGTTGTGGACCGCCATTCTTGCCTGTTCTCGGTTGAAGCTCTCACCGCCGGCAGTAATGTTGATCTCCTCGTCAAGCAAGCGGAAGAATACCATCCGAGTGTCGTGTGTATAGGCGACCCGCGCTTGGTACCCCAGCTCAGGGAGCGTCTCGACCCGCGCATTCGCATTGTGGCGGGAGATGAGGGATTAATCGAGTGTGCGTCTTTGCCCGATGTCGACACCGTGATCACGGCGGTAGTCGGTGCTCGGGGCCTGGCCCCGACATACGCCGCCGCGAAGGGCGGCAAACGCGTCTGTCTTGCCAACAAAGAAGCCTTGGTGGCCGGAGGTTCTCTTGTAGCAGCGGCCGTCACTCAGCATGGGGGACAGCTGCTGCCGGTGGACAGCGAACACTCCGCCATCTTCCAATGTCTGCAAGCAGGCGACGGTTCTTTTCATTGCCTGTATCTGACGGCCTCCGGAGGCCCTTTTCGAACCACCCCGGGAGAGAAGCTACCCTACGTGACGGCGAGCGACGCCCTGCGACATCCCACGTGGAACATGGGGAGCAAAATCACGATCGACTCAGCCACTCTTATGAACAAGGGGCTAGAGGTTATCGAAGCCCACTGGCTTTTTAGCGCCGCCTTTGATGATATTCATGTCATCGTCCATCCACAGTCTATCGTGCATTCCATGGTTGAATTTGTGGACGGTTCGATCATCGCTCAGCTTGGTGTGCCTGATATGCGCCTGCCTATTCAGATAGCACTCATGCACCCGCAGCGGCTGGATTCGCCCGTCAAGCGGCTGGACCCCAGACAGATGGGAAATCTGTCCTTTGAAAGCCCGGACACCCAACGTTTTCCCAGTCTTGATTTGGCCTATGCAGCCGGCAGAATAGGCGGCACGATGCCGGCTGTTCTCAATGCGGCCAACGAGGTGGCTGTGGAGTTGTTTCTCCAGGGCCGAATTCGATTCACTGACATTCCGCGTATTGTGGAACAATGTATGAAGGATCATGCCGTCAGGGAACCTGACTCGATTGATGAGATCCTTGATGTTGACCGTCAAACCCGCATCCGGGCACGCGAGGTCGCTTCGGCCTTGCGTATTCGACATAGCTGAGAACGTCCTGCAGAAAAGAGGGAACGCTGTTGAGCCAAGGCATTGCTCACACCATCGAGCGCTTCACACAGCTTCTTTCCGTTGCTACATCAACGGTGCTGGGATTCGTGGTCATCTTCGGGGCCATCGTGCTTTTTCACGAATTCGGCCATTTCAGTGCAGCCAAGCTGGCCGGTATCAGAGTCTTCGAGTTTGCCGTGGGTGTCGGACCCAAACTCTGGCAGCGGCAAAAAGGACAGACCCTCTATTCTGTACGTGCCGTTCCTTTGGGGGGCTTCGTCAAGATCGCGGGTATGGATGCAACTCCGGAGCCCTACGAAGCAGAAGTGCCCTTTAACGAGACCTTTGAAGCCAAGCCTCTATGGCAGCGCCTGGTGTTTATGTTCGCTGGCGCTTTCATGAACTTCTTCCTTGCTTTTTTGTTGATCGTGATTTACCACATGACGGTGACCATACCGCCGACAATCCAGGAAGTGGATGCGGACAGTCCGGCCGCCTTGGCAGGACTTCAACCAGGGGACCAGATTCTGAGCATCGACGAGCAAGCCACCTTGACTGCTGAGCAGGTGGTGCGTCTGGTGCAACCAAGCGCAGGCTCGACGCTTTCGCTGAGTGTCCAAAGAAGTGATCAGCTTCTCACCTTGAAGGTCGTTCCAAATCTTGATCATGAGCGCCAGGTGGGTGTGATCGGTGTCACCCTCTTTGATCAACAGCGCCAACCATTGTTGACCAGTTTACGTCTGGGAGTCATAGAGACCTATAGCTGGACCCGCGGCATCGCCCGGGCAGTGGGGCGCATGGTTCTGAGGCGAACGCCTGCGGAACTGTCAGGTCCCGTCGGTATTTTTGTTGTCACAGGTAGCGCGATCCAACAAGGCCTGGGCAGCCTCTTGCGACTGGCAATCTTGTTGAACATCAATCTCGGTCTGTTTAACCTGTTTCCCATTCCGGCACTTGACGGTTTTTGGGTTGTTCTGTTGATATTCGAAGCGCTGAGAGGAACGCCCCTGAAACCCGAACAGAGGGGCATGATGCAGTTCGTCGGCTTTGCCTTACTGCTGCTACTGTTGGTCTATGCTACCTACCAGGATGTCGCCAGGTTCTTCCTGGGCATTTAACGGAGGTCTGTTCTGTGGATCTGTTGTGCATCGTGGAACCCAGCCCAGAGAAGTCACGATTGGGCGATCTGTGTCAGGCTCTGGGAGTGTCTCCGGTCATTGATGCAGTAATCAGCCACGTGGAGATACTGCCTAAGGCTGATGTGTGGCGTGTTTACCTCGATCAGCCTGTTCAGGAAAGCGACGGTGCAAGACTTGCGGAGGCACTGGCCTCTGCACTTCAGTTGGACCGTGTCGAACTTCTATGCGATCCCGGATGGCAAGAGATTGCTGCCACCAGTGAGACGCTGGTCGCTGATTCCTCAGAGGAAGTGACCGATGAGGAATACATGGAAAGCATCATGCAACGTATCCAGGACGAGCAAAACAATGTTGAAAAAGGAGATGGCTCTCAAAGCGAGGCTCAAGTCATCCTGGGCAAGGACATCAAAGACCAAGAGCCTCAGCCTCTGAGCAGTATCACCGATGAGGAACGCTCGGTGATTGTCAGGGGGCGAGTCCTGCGCGTCGATGTGCGGCAAATGCGCTCGGGAAGGCACATCGTGATGTTTGACATCACCGATAACACTGACTCCATCAGCGTCAAGGCCTTTGCCGAAGAAAGTGACGAGTGGATGAAACAGATTTCGCCGGGCAGCTGGTTATGCATACGGGGATCCGTACAGCATGACAACTTTTCGCAGGAACTCACATTGCAGCCTCGCGATATCTGCCGGGTTCCTGCTCCGCCAATGCGTCCGGATACCGCACCCCAAAAAAGAGTCGAGTTGCACCTCCACACGAAAATGAGCGCCTTGGACGGCGTGGCTGATATCACCGAGATCATACGACGAGCGAGTGAATGGAATCATCCGGCAATAGCCATCACAGACCACGGTGTCGTTCAGGCCTTTCCTGAAGCCTACGCGGCCGGCAAGAAGCACGGAATCAAGATCTTATACGGTCTCGAGGGTTATCTGGCGAACGATGATGATGAACGCGGTTCTTCCTATCACATCGTTATCCTGGCGGCAACAAGAGAGGGACTGCGCAATCTCTACCGCCTCGTCTCTCTCTCTCATATTGATCATTTTTATCGTCGGCCTCGACTCCCTCGTCGAGAGCTCCAGCGGTTGCGCGAGGGGCTCCTTTTGGGTTCCGCCTGTGAAGCGGGTGAGCTGTATCAAGCGCTCTTGGCAGGAGCCTCTGATGAACAGGCTGAAAAGATCGCATCCTTCTACGACTACCTGGAGATCCAACCTCTTGACAACACGAGATTTCACATCGAGGCAGGTCGGGTGTCATCGGAAGAGGCTCTCAAAGACATCAACAAACGTATCGTTGCCATCGGCCGAAAGCTCGGCAAGCCGGTTGTCGCCACATCGGATGCTCACTATATAGATCCTGAAGATGAGATCTATCGACGCATTCTCATGGCTGGCCACGGCTTTACCGACATAGAGACCTCTGCACCTCTTTTTCTCAAGTCAACCGACGAAATGCTGGCCGAGTTCGCCTACTTGGGCGAGGAGCTGGCCAACGAGGTAGTGGTCCAAGCGCCGCAGCAAATCGCAGATCGCATTGAAGATCTACGGCCGATTCCGGAGGGCTTTCATCCTCCCCGGCTCGAGAATGCGGAAGAAAACCTCCAAAAGATGTGCGAAGAAAACGCCCGCATATTGTATGGCCAACCGCTGCCCGAACTTGTGGCCACGCGGCTTGAACAAGAGTTGCGATCCATTATTGACAATGGTTTCGCATCTTTATATATGATTGCTCATGAACTTGTCGCCAAATCATTGGGCGACGGGTACATCGTCGGTTCGAGGGGTTCCGTGGGCTCTTCGTTCGTAGCCCTGTTATGTGGTGTTTCCGAGGTAAACCCACTACCACCGCACTACGCCTGTCCATCATGCCACCATTTTGAGGCCAAAGACGATGGCCTCTACGGTTCAGGTCCGGATCTGCCCCCCAAGGACTGTCCCCAGTGTGGCACCGGACTGCGGCGCGACGGTTTCGACATTCCCTTTGAGACGTTCCTGGGATTTGACGGAGTGGGTAAAGTCCCGGACATAGACCTGAATTTCTCTGGCGAATACCAACCTATAGCCCATCAGTACACGGAGACGCTGTTTGGCAGAGAAAACGTATTTCGAGCCGGGACGATCGCCACCCTGGCTGAGAAAACCGCCTATGGGTACGTGCGCAAGTACCTTGACGAAAAGGGGATTGTCGCCCGTAGTGCGGAGGTCAATCGTCTATCGTTGGGGATCACCGGTGTGCGCCGTACGAGCGGCCAGCATCCCGGCGGGATCATGGTCGTTCCCCGAGACAAAGAGATCTTCGATTTTACGCCGATTCAGTACCCTGCCAACGACAAGAGCAGTGAAGTTGTCACCACACATTTTGCCTACTCGTACATGGAAGACCAGTTGGTGAAACTGGACATTCTGGGCCATGACGGTCCGACGATGATTCGCCTTCTGGAACAGTCTACGGGTGTTAAGGCCAAGGATATTGCTCTGAACGACGCGAAAGCGATGAGCATCTTCTCGAGTCTGGACGCCTTAGGCATTGGTCCGGAGGACGCCGGAAGCACGGTAGGAACCCTCGGCATACCGGAGTACAACACTCGCTTCGTGCGCCAGATGCTCGAGGACACACGTCCTACGACTTTCGCTGATCTGGTTCGAATCATGGGCCTGTCACACGGTACGGACGTCTGGCTCAACAACGCCCAGGATCTCGTGCGCCAAAACACGGCAACTCTCGCTGAAACCATCGCTTGCCGAGACGACATCATGATCTATCTGATTCGTAAGGGACTTCCCGCAGCCACTGCTTTCGAGATCATGGAGCGGGTGCGAAAGGGTAGAGGGCTGAGTTCCGAAGACGAGTCTCTCATGCTTGAATACGATGTGCCGCGCTGGTACATCGACTCCTGCAAAAAGATCAGTTACCTCTTCCCGAAGGCCCATGCCGCCGCCTACGCAATAATGGCCTTCTGGCAGGCGTTTTACAAGGTACACTACCCACTCCCTTTCTATGCAGCCTATTTTTCAGTTCGGGCCAACGAATTTGACGCCCAGCTCATTATGCAGGGTAAGTCTGTCGTCAAAAAGACGCTGAAACAGCTCGACGAAAAGGGCAATGAGGCTACGGGTAAGGAAAGAAGCCTGATCACGCTGTTGGAGGTGGCCCTGGAAGCCATGGCCAGGGGGGTCGGCTTCTTGCCGGTGGACCTATATGAGTCGGAAGTCAGCCGCTTCATCATCGCTGACAATAAGCTGCGTCCGCCTCTCATAGGTCTGCAGGGCGTAGGTGAAAGCGCCGCTGAAGCTCTGGTCAAAGCACGACAGGAGCGCCCTTTTACCTCCGTAGAGGATCTCAGGAAACGAGCCGGTGTATCCCGAGCGGTGACAGACGTTCTTATGCAACACGGAGCTCTCGCCGATCTTCCCGAGTCCGATCAGCTTACACTGTTCTGATGTATAGTGAAGACGGAAGGGAGAGGATCGGAACAGGTCAAGGCGAGACGATTCCGTCGTACCGTCCGTGCGCTAAGGCCCCCGGACGAGGGGAGGCATTGTTTGGATCCCGGTCACCTTGCTAACCCGTTGATATGGTGGTATACTGTGGGTGTGTGTGTCATTTATCTGATTCCGCTAAGTTGCGTGCCGGAAAGAGTGGGATTGTCCCACTCTTTTGCAATGTTATAAGGTCAGGTACGAGGAGGCAGGATCCCGTGAGCAGGGTCGTAGATGAGGTCACCAAGCTGGTGGAACCTGAGTGCGCCGCCTTGGGTTTCGAGCTGGTTGATGTGGAGTATGTTAAGGAAGGCAAAGACATGGTTCTACGCCTGTTTATCGACAAGCCGGGCGGCATCACGTTAGAGGATTGCGCGCTTTTGAGCCGCCAAATTGACCCCATTCTCGATGCTGCTGATCCAATTCCGTCTAGTTACTATCTCCAAGTATCTTCACCCGGACTTGATCGTCCTTTGAAGCGGGAAAAGGATTTCGAGCGCTTCGCCGGTAGCCTTGTCCAGCTGCGCACGTATCAGGCGATCGAGGGTCAGCGAAACTTCCGTGGCATTCTCACGGGATTGCATGGTGGTAACGTGGCATTGGAAGTTGAAGGAAATCAGGTGCTCATACCCCTTCAACTGGTAGCCAAGGCTAACTTGGTGCCCCAGATACAGATATGACAGCAGGGGGCAATCGGCACGACAGCGATCTAACAAGGAGGCTGGAGGTAAGGACATGAATTTGGAGTTGGTGGCTGCCCTGGGAGAACTCGAAAAAGAACGCGGCATTCCCAAAGAGGTTCTCCTTGAGGCTATTGAGGCTGCAGTTGTCTCAGCCTATAAACGCAATTACGGCTCCGCGCAGAACGTGCGTGTCGAGTTGGATGACAAGGGCAACATCAAAGTATTCTCGCGAAAAGACGTGGTTGAAGAGGTCCTTGAGGAAGCCAACGAAATCAGCCTCGAAGACGCCAAAGCCATTGACGCGAACTACCGGCTTGATGATGTCGTGGAAATAGAGGTTACGCCGCGTGATTTTGGGCGTATCGCTGCTCAGACGGCCAAACAAGTGGTCATCCAGCGCATTCGGGAAGCCGAGCGGGCGATGATCTACGAGGAGTTCCAAAACCGGGAGGGTGACATCGTCACCGGTATCGTGCAGCGCACGGAACACCGGAATGTACTGGTCGATCTCGGCAGGGTGGAAGCCGTACTGCCTCCCAGTGAACAGGTCACCAGGGAGCATTACGGCCATGGGAGCCGGATGAAAGTCTTCATCACTGAAGTCCGCAAGACAACCCGGGGCCCGCAAGTGATCGTTTCACGCACACACCCGGGGCTTTTGAAACGCCTCTTCGAACTGGAGGTCCCCGAGATTCACGATGGGATCGTGGAACTGAGAGCCGTGGCACGCGAAGCCGGAAGCCGTTCCAAGATCGCGGTGTATTCGCGAGATCCGAATGTGGATCCGGTAGGTGCCTGCGTTGGTCCGCGAGGAATGCGTGTGCAAGCCGTGGTGCAAGAGCTGAGAGGCGAAAAGATTGACATCGTCCAATGGAGCAATGATCCTGAGGTCTTCATTGGCAACGCTCTCAGTCCGGCCCGGGTCTTGAAAGTCCACATTACGGATGGCGATAAGACCGCTCGGGCGGTTGTCCCCGATCACCAGCTCTCGCTGGCGATCGGAAAAGAAGGTCAAAACGCTCGGCTGGCAGCGCGCCTGACCGGCTGGAAAATCGACATCAAAAGCGAGACTCAGATGCAGGAGCTTCTCGCCATGGAAGCCCGACGGCTGTTTGCGATCCCGTCTCGCGACGAGGACGAGGTACTTGAGAAGGCAGATCCTGAATTGGATCCCGATAAGCTATTTGCCATTGAGCCGGACTGGGAGGAAGTGTCAGAAGCGGATGAGACAGATCCGGAAATCGATGTGGAAACGGATTTGTCCGATAGTGAGACTGCCCAACCGGAATCAGAAAGCCTGACCGAAGCACCCAAACCTAAGAAACCTCGTCCGCCAAAGCGACAGGATTTGGGGGATCTATGGGAAGACATAGAAGAGGACGATGGGGACTTGCCCTCCATGTTTGCTTCGGAGGATGACTCTGGTTCAACCCCCGAAGGAGTCGGTGTTGTGATCCCGAAGATGCCTTCTCAAACCACCCGCAGCGCCAAAGAACCGAAACCGACTTCGAGTGTCAAGGATAAAGCGGACGAAAAAGACGATAAGAAACAAGGCAAGACTAAAGAAAAAAAGACGATCGTTCTTAAGGACCTAGCGGATTTAGCGCAGCTCATGGATGAGCTCGGTGACAAGGAATGAGGGAAGGTTAGATTGGTATGCGCCCGAGAAGAGTACCCCAAAGAACTTGTGTAGGCTGTCGTCAGGTCAGGGCGAAGAAGGAGTTGCTGCGAGTTGTGCGCGACCCGCAGGGAAGTGTGCATCTGGATCTCAGCGGCAAAGCTTCCGGACGCGGTGCCTATATCTGTCCCTCCATGGGTTGTCTTGAACAGGCCTTGACTGCCAGAAGCTTGGAGAGGGCGCTTGAAAGACCGATCGCGGCAGATATCGTGGAAACCCTGCGGCAACAGCTGTCGGAGTCACTCAAGTGAAGGTCCTCGCTCTGTTGGGAATCGCACAAGCAGGAGGACGCCTGGTGTCCGGCAACAGCGCGTGCGAAGAGGCATTGCAGAAGGACCGGGTCTACCTATTAGTATTCGCCCATGATGCCTCCGACAACGTCAAACGAAGGTTTTTGACGAGAGCCGCTCGCAAAGGCATCCCCACTATCGAAATGGCCACCAAAGAGTCTCTGGGGAAGGCGATAGGCAAACCTGATCGGGCCGTCATTGCTGTCTGCGACCCTGCCTTTGCCAAGGCGCTGCAGTCGGCCGCTGAGAGCGATTAGTTAAGATTTTGAGGTGATGTTCATGCCGAAAACGCGCGTTTACGAGCTGGCGAGAGATCTCCGTGTCGATAACAAGGAGATCATTGGTTATCTCGCCGGGCTCGGCGCGGATGTGAAAAACCATATGAGTGTAGTTGACGAACGATATGCCGAAATGGTGCGACGACGTTTTTCTCCGACCGCACCGCTTCCGGGTTCATCCGCCCAAGCCGTCAAGCCTCGTCCTGTAGGCGTACCCGGGCGTGTGCGCAGGGGAAGAGGTGCCAGACGAGCACAGGAAAAGACCGAGATGCCTGAAGAGGCTCCTGTCAGCGCACAACGGACCGTCCCGGAAAAGCCCAAGGCAGAAGAACCTGCGCCTGCAAGAAAGACACCGGAGATCAAGAAGGACATCGAGGAGGCGGCACCTGCACCTCGGGCACGGCAGGTGACGGAAACGCCGAGACAGCCTAAGGCAAAGCCGGCAGAGTCGTCACGACCGCCGCGGCCTCAGGCTCAACAGAAGCCTCGCCAGGAGGCGTCGAAGACCGCCCATCCCGACCAGGAGACAGATACCGTGGACGAAGTAGACAAAAAAGAGGTTTCGCGTCCGTCAAAGGCTGGATCATCGAGACCTTCACGGGCCAGTTCCCGTCCTGCGGATGTTGGTGGACGTCGACCCGTTTCGCAGACTCGCCGTTCCCAAACGCCAACTGTTCCGGATGACGATGATACACAAGAAAAAACAGAGCCTTCTCCTCCCCGGAGAAGCACGAGATCCCGTCGAAGCACCCCGAAAAGCGCCGGAGGGCGTGCCGCGGCAACTGCACCAAGGGCTGCGAGCAAGGGGCGGCCGAAGCAGAAGCCGCGCTCCGAGCGTCATCCCGGCGCAAGAGATGCTTCTCAACCTTCCGAGCCCACGGGCCCGAAGATCGTGGTGATCCCCGAAACGATCACTGTGGCCAATCTGGCCAACGATCTTAATCTGCCGGCTACCACGGTCATCAAAGCATTGATGGAAGAGGGAATCATGGCTGCCATCAACAACGTCATTGACTATGACGCGGCCGCCATGGTGGTGGAAAAGCTAGGTGCCATTCCGCAGAAGCCGGCCAAAGAGGAAAAGCAGGTGGTCACCGTCGCCGTTGAGGGAGATGAAGAAGCGCTTCGACCTCGTCCTCCGGTGGTGACGATTCTCGGACACGTGGATCACGGCAAGACTACATTGCTGGATGCGATTCGGGAATCAAACGTAGCGGAGAGGGAAGCCGGAGGCATAACACAGCACACCGGTGCCTACCAGGTCAAAAAGAACGATGAGCTTATCACGTTCTTGGACACACCCGGACACGAGGCGTTTACCGCCATGCGGGCCCGCGGAGCTCAGATCACCGACTTGGCCATCCTGGTCGTCGCTGCGGACGATGGTGTCATGCCGCAGACCTTGGAAGCCATTAACCATGCCAAGGCAGCTGATGTGCCGATTATCGTAGCCATCAACAAAACCGACCGTCCAGGAGCCAATCCCGATCGGGTCAAACAGCAGCTTGCCGATCACGGACTGTTGGCCGAGGATTGGGGAGGCGACACGGTAACCGTTGAGATATCGGCTCTTAAGAAGACCGGCATCGAAGAGCTGCTTGAAATGGTCCTGCTTGTCGCAGAGCTGGCGGAGCTCAAAGCAAATCCCGATCGGCCGGCTATAGGATTCGTCATTGAAGCTGAGCTGGATCGAAACCGAGGTTCGGTCGCTACGGTGCTCATCCAAAACGGAACACTGCGCACAGGTGACATGATCGTCGCCGGTACGACATCGGGCCGTGTTCGGGCCATGTTTGACCATCGAGGCCGCGGTATCAAAGAGGCGGGACCTTCAGTCCCTGTGTCTGTACTGGGTCTGGACGATGTGCCTGCCGCCGGAGACCGCGTCGAGGTTGTGACGGATGAGCGCGCGGCGCGTCAGCTGGTTGAGGGGCGCCTGGAGGAACACAAAGACACACTCAAGCCGGGACGTATGCGCCTGTCAGACCTGTTCAGCAAGATTGAAGACGGAGAGGTCAAGGATCTGAATATCATCGTCAAGGCTGACGTACAAGGGACCGTTGAAGCACTGAGCGGCAGCCTGGAGAAGCTCTCAGATGATCTTGTTCGAGTGAACGTGATTCATGCCGCGACCGGCGGCATCACTGAGACGGATGTGGCGTTGGCCTCTGCTTCCGAAGCCATAATCATCGGTTTTAACGTGCGTCCCGAACCCGACACCCGTCGGGCGGCAGAGCGCGAGGGAGTGGATATTCGCCTCTACCGAGTAATATATGAGGCTATCGATGACATTAAGGCAGCCATGAGTGGCCTGTTGGATCCCGTATATGAGGAGACGGTACTGGGAAGAGCTGAGGTACGAGCCACGTTCAGAGTACCGAACGCGGGTACCGTCGCCGGCTGCTATGTGACGGACGGTAGGATCTTACGCAACGCTATGGTCCGTGTCCTGCGTGACCAAGTGATCATCTATGAGGGCAAGATCAGTTCGCTGAAACGTTTTAAGGATGACGTTCGGGAAGTGCTTGAGGGCTACGAATGCGGTATCGGTATTGAACGCTTCAACGATGTAAAGGTCGGGGATCATCTGGAAGCATACCATATGCAAGAGGTAGAATCCTAAGGTGGTTGTGGCTCTCCTAATTGTCGATCTCCTGATTCCTTCAAGCACCAATCTGAAAGACAAACGTCGAGTGGTCTCAGGTTTGGTGAACCGGACCAGGACTCGCTACAATGTCTCCGTAGCGGAAGTTGCCTATCAAAATGATCATAAGCGTGCCCGGATCGCTGTAGCGTGCGTCGGATGCACCGTCAAAGTGGTTCAGGGCATGCTGGACAGTGTAGCTCGACAATATGACTCACATCCCGAAGCTGAGGTAACTGAACGAGCCATAGAATATGTGTATTGAGCGGCAGGTGATTGGGATGGCCAGTGAGCAGAGAAGGGCCCGCCTGTGTCAGGAAATCAAACGAAACGCCAGCGAGATCATCAAGCTGATGAAGGATCCTCGATTAGGATTTGTCACAGTGACGGACGTCGAGGTTACCAGAGATCTCAGCTATGCCCGTGTTTACGTCAGCGTCTTCGGTGACGATGCGAGTGCTGAAGAGACATTGGCGGCACTGAAGTCTGGCTCGGGGTTCTTCCGGTCGGAACTGGGGCAGCGTATTCGCCTTCGACACACGCCGGAGATCAGCTTTCGCCTGGATAAGAGCGCACAGAGGGGAGCGCGCATCGACGAGCTCTTAGCTGAATTGCGACAAAAAGAGGAATCCGATGCCGATGACTGATCAGACGTACAACCACCAGATGCGCAAGGTGGCAGAGGCGTTGCATAAGGGAGATTTCTTCCTGGTGGCCGGTCATGTCGATCCTGACTTCGATTGTATAGGCAGCCTTCTCGCCCTTGATTGGGCGTTGCGCAAGCTCGGAAAAACAAGCGTGCCGGTGGTGGCGGGACCCGTTTCACCCAGATGGGATTTTCTGCCTCACCGGCATCGCCTGCGCTCTATGGAGACCGTTCAGCGCGATGAATGGGATATCATCGTGGCGGTTGACGGTGATCTGGGACGAACGGGCATTGCTGCCGATTGGATACAGACGGCACGTTCGGTGGTCAATATAGATCACCATCCAACCAACGCTGCAAGCCCCGAAACGACGCTCTTGCTTGTTCCGGAAGCCTCGGCGACGGGAGAGCTGATCTATGACTTGATCACCTATCTGGACCTGTCCGTTGACCCCGACGTGGCCACCCTGCTTTATGCGGCGATTGTCTCCGACACAGGTTCGTTCCGTTACAGCAACACGACTGAGCGTTCACTCCGATTAGCCGCAGATCTGGTCAAGCGGGGCGCCAGACCCGACGATGTGGCCGGACATCTCTACGAACATCGATCCTGGGGTTACATGGAGTTTCTTCGACGGGCGCTTCAGACGCTGGAGCGCAGTGAAGATGGGCAAGCGGCCTGGCTGACACTCAGCCATGATCTGCTTACGGAGACAACCGCCTATCCCGAAGAAACCGAGGGCATCATCCAGTATCCAAAGATGATCGACGGAGTAGAACTGGCCATCGTTTTCCGGGAAACCGAACCCGACGTGGTGCGTGTGAGTTTCCGATCCCGAAGTCGCTATGATGTCAGCGCATTGGCCAAGGAATTCGGAGGCGGAGGTCATGTTCGAGCCGCCGGTTGTCGACTACACCTTCCTTTGGAGCAGGCACGCGAGACTGTGCTGGCCCGTGTCTCGGAGGTTCTGCACAGATAGCCTTTTGTAGGAGGGTTGATGTCGTGAACGGCGTGGTTAACCTGTTGAAACCATCCGGGATGACTTCCCATGATGCGGTTGCGATCGCCCGCCGCCTTTTCAACCAACGACGCATTGGCCATGGAGGCACTCTCGATCCCGGAGTCAGCGGCGTCTTGCCGCTTTTTTTGGGGTGGGCTACGCGTCTGGTGCGCTTTATGCCCGATGACAAACGGTATCGGGCCGAGATGACTCTGGGAATCTCCACTGAAACCCAAGACGGCGGAGGAGCAACTGTCGAAGTGGCACGCGAGGTGCATATTACGCCTCGCCAACTTGGAGAGGCCTTCGCAGCTTTTTTGGGTGTCATAGAACAGACACCTCCCATGCTATCTGCGGTGCGAGTGTCCGGCCGTCGCCTCTATGAACTGGCGAGAGAGGGGCAAGTAATCGAACGTCAACCCCGTAGCGTTGAAATCTATGAGATGCATATCCGCAAGATCTGGCCCGAAGAGGCCCCGGTACTCGGTATTGGCAGTCGAGTTCTCTTTGATGTGCATTGCTCCGCAGGAACATATATCCGGACTCTCTGTGTAGATATCGGAGCCCGTCTGGGGTGTCCCGCTCACATGTCGTACTTAGTACGCACGGGAGCAGGCCCCTTGAGTATAGATGATGCGGTCACGCTGGAAGAACTCGAGGCTGCCGAGTCTAATGATCGACTTGCAGAGTATGTTCTTCCTCCGACCGCGGCTGTAGAGCACTTGACACCTGTCACAGCCGATGTCACGGCCCAGGATGATCTGTTTCACGGTCGCAAGTTCATGGCCGAGGCCACTGGAGATGTCTCAGCCGCGGTTCGAGTGCAAGACTCGCGAGGAAGGCTCCTCGCGTTGGCGGAAGCTGTACCTCAGCATCCCGGGCTGTGGCAGCCCATCTGTGTCTTCCCGAGAACCGATGATGGGAGGTTTTCCAGATAGAAGGATTCTTTGAGGAGACAGATCTCGCCTCCATTCGCGACGGTGCACTGCCCCGGATACCCTGTGTGGTAGCCCTTGGCACCTTTGACGGAGTCCATCGAGGGCATGTTGCTATCTTAAATGAAGCCACTCGCCAAGCGCGAGCTTGTGCGGCAGACAGCGTAGCCTTGACTTTTGATCGTTTGCCTCTGGAGTTGCTGCGTCCGTCTGAGGCTCCGCCGCTGTTGACACCACCTGATGAGCGAATGTGCTTGTTGCGCCATCACGTTGATCGCGTCGTCAGCTTGCGATTCGATTGGCCGTTAGCCAAGCTCTCTCCCGCGGAGTTCGTGGAACAGGTTCTCATACAGGGGCTCGGCAGTCGGGCCATCGTTGTCGGCTTCAACTATACTTTTGGACGACAAGGCAACGGTAACGCCGATACCCTGCGAGAATTGGTGCGCCCACTGCGCGTACCGGTCACGGTCATCCCTCCCGTAAGCTGCTCAGATCTGGGACAGATCTCAAGCACGTCTATCCGTCATCTGGTGGCCGCGGGAGATGTGCAGTCAGCGGCTGACATGCTTGGAAGACCGTTCGCCCTGATTGGTCGGGTCGCAAAAGGACAGGCCCGCGGTCGCAAACTCGGGTTCCCCACGGCCAACATAGTCTGTCATCCGCGACAGATTCTGCCCGGGGAGGGTGTCTATGTCTCAGAAGCCACGTATGCCGACGGCAGGCGCATCGGTGATGCGGTTACCGCAATAAGCCGACAACCCACCTTCTCGGGAAGCTCCATCACAGTTGAATGTCACATACTCGGTTTTGCGGGTGATCTGTACGGCGAGAGACTGGCGATACGCCTGCACAAGCGCTTGAGAAAACCTATGCGCTTTGCTTCGGTGAAGGATCTTCAGGATCAGATCGCCCGGGATATCTCTGCTGCGAGAGAGTTTTTGCGCGTCTTACATTTACACGACAACCGGGACATGATAGACTCTACTGGTGGAACCCTTAGCTAGGGTTGTTTCGACTATCGTGGCTTAGGGGGATTACAGGCTGAGTTAAGCCTGATTACAGGAGGACGTACAGGTGTTACCTAAGGAACAAAAACAGCAAATAATTGCGGAGTACAAGCTTCATGAAAACGACACGGGTTCGCCGGAGGTACAGGTCGCTCTTCTCACATGGCGAATCAACCATCTGTCCGAGCATCTCCGCGCCAACAAGAATGACCACCATTCCCGCCGTGGTCTTTATTCCTTGATTGGTCAACGGCGTGGACTCCTCAACTACCTCGAAAAAAAAGATGTTATGCGTTACAGGGCCCTTATCGAACGCCTTGGCCTGCGTCGATAATAGGGGCGGGGGCGACCCGCCCCCTTTTTGTATGAGTAAGGCATGCTTGTCCATACTAGATTCGAAGGTGTGGTCAAGTGTGTCCGAGCAATACCCGTAGGAGGGTTGACCAACATGGCTTATGTGTTGGATCTTGAACTTGGCGGCCGACAACTGCGCCTGGAGACAGGCAAGTTAGCCGGCCAAGCCAATGGAAGTGTTTTAGTACGTTACGGTGATACAGTAGTACTTGTGACAGCGACAATGTCCGATGCGCGCGATGGCATTGATTTCTTTCCGCTATTGGTCGACTACGAAGAACGGATGTATGCGATCGGGAAAATACCCGGGAGCTGGTTCCGTAGGGAAGGCCGCCCGGCGGAGGGTGCCGTCTTGGCCGCCAGGCTTATTGACCGTGCCATTCGTCCATTGTTCCCGGAAGGATTCTTCGACGATGTCCAGGTTGTCGCTACGGTTATGTCCGTTGATCATGACAACTCGCCAACCATCGCCGCCATGATTGGTGCCTCGGCAGCGTTGGCCATCTCTGATATACCCTTTCTCGGTCCCATCGGCGGTGTGCAGGTTGGTCTGGTTAACGGTGAGTTCGTGGTCAATCCCACGGCCGCTCAGCTGACCGAAAGCGATCTGGATCTTGTCGTTGCGGGAACCCGAGAGGCCGTCAACATGGTGGAAGCCGGGGCCAATGAAGTCGACGAAGAGACGATGCTCGAAGCCATCATGTTCGGCCATGAGCAGATTCAACGCATCATCGATGCCATTGAGGCTATGCGTCGCGAAGTGGGGCGCCCCAAGATCGAGGTTACTGCTCCTACCATCGACGAGCAACTCGATCAGTGGGTCCGCCAGACGATCAGTGAGCAGCTTGTTCAAGCAATCAAGAGCGCGGACAAGCAGAGCCGTGAAGATCAGATTGATCGAGTCAAGGACGCACTTGTGGAGGCCTTTGTGCAGGCCTACGGCGAAGAAGAGCTACTGAACAGGCGCCAAGAACTCGCCGGTGCCTTTGATGCCCTGCTGAAAGAGACAGTCCGGCACATGATCGCCGTTGAACACATCCGTCCGGATGGCCGTGCGCTTGACGAAATTCGCACCATCCACTGCGAAGTGGGAATCTTGCCCCGAGCTCACGGCACGGGGATCTTTACCCGCGGGCAGACCCAGGTTTGCACGGTGTGCACTCTGGGACTGAAGTCGGATGAACAGATAATGGACACTCTCAGTGACGAAGACCGCAAGCGATACATACACCACTACAACTTCCCGGCTTTTTCCGTAGGTGAAACCAGACCGGCCCGTTCACCCGGGCGGCGCGAGATCGGTCACGGAGCTTTGGCCGAACGGGCTCTTCTTCCCGTGATTCCGTCAGAGGAGGAGTTCCCATACACATTGCGCCTCGTGTCGGAGGTCTTGGAGTCCAACGGCTCATCCTCCCAAGCCAGTGTCTGTGGATCCACGTTGGCCTTGCTCGATGCTGGAGTCCCTATCAAAAGACCCGTCGCCGGAATTGCCATGGGCCTGATCACATCCGAAGACGGTAAGCACTTCGCCATACTCACCGATATCCAAGGACTGGAAGATCATCTCGGCGATATGGACTTCAAGGTGGCCGGTACAAGCGAGGGTATTACGGCGCTGCAGATGGACATCAAGATCACCGGGGTCACCAAGGAGATTCTGCGCCAGGCCCTGGAGCAAGCGCGCGAAGGACGTCTGTTCATTCTTGAGCGTATGACAGAGACGATTTCGGAACCACGTCCTGAACTCTCCTCTTGGGCACCGCGCATCCGCACACTTCAGATCCCCGTGGACAAGATCCGCGACGTTATCGGGCCCGGGGGTAAAGTGATCCGGAAGATCATAGAGGAGACAGGCGTCGCTATCGACGTGGAAGATGATGGTAAGGTGTTTGTTGCCTCAACCGATGAAAAAAGCAGCCAACGGGCGATCGAGTGGATAGAGAGCCTCACCGCTGAAGTGGAAGTGGGCAAGATCTATACGGGCAAGGTGACCCGGATACTCAACTTCGGCGCCTTTGTGGAAATACTACCGGGTAAAGAGGGGCTTGTGCACATCTCTAAATTGGCCCATGAGCGGGTCGGACGAGTGGAAGATGTCGTCAATGTAGGAGATGAGATCACCGTCAAGGTCATAGAGATCGATCAGATGGGGCGCGTCAATCTGTCCCTGAAAGATGCACAGGAGTCTGCCCCGGAAGCCACCTCACAAGACCGCGAAAGACGCGGCGGTTCAGGTCGCTCACAGCGACGAGGGGGGGGCGAATCCTCACGGCGTCGCTCGTAGAGGCCAGGTGGTTGTGAGCAGGTGAAGACCTGCTCATCTTTGTTATTACCATGAACATACGAGGTGTTGAACAACCGTGATCCGAGTCCGTTGCGGCGAGGTCCTGTCCGTAGCAGAAGAGACAGACCATTACCAGCGTCTGATCGTACTGGTGGAGGGAGACGAATGTGAAGCTGTCAGTTTTCCGCCGCTGGTAGGCTTGGCAAGAGTAGGGGATCGGGTCACCCTCAACACCACCGCCATGACCTTGGGGCTTGGTACCGGTGGTCAGCATTTTGTGATGGCTGTTACAGGTGCGGAAAAGGATCTGACTGGCGAGGGCCATATCATGAAGGTGCGCTACACTCCCAGTCAGGTTCAAGTGCTGACCGCCGAAGAAGAGGGCAGCCCATACCATGAACTGCTGAAGCAACCGTGTGCTCTGGCCAACTTTCCGGTGTGTGTCGCCACGCTGCACAGTCTCATCGCGCCCTTTGCGGTCGCCTTCAAGCGTCAGGCACCCGCTGCACGCCTTGTCTATGTGATGACAGACGGTGCGGCCCTTCCGGCACGGCTGAGCAGACTGGCACAACATCTGCGACGTCATGAGTTCCTGGATGCCATTGTCACCTGCGGTCATGCCTTCGGTGGTGATCTTGAGGCCGTGACCGTATACTCCGCATTGCAGATAGCGTATCGTGTCCTCGGGGCCCAAGCATGCATTGTCGCCATGGGTCCCGGCGTCGTCGGTACAGGAACAGCCTTGGGGACAAGTGCCTTGGAGCAGGCCCCTATCTTGGACGGAGCAAACGCTCTGGGGGCTCGTTCTCTTGCCGTGCCTCGCGTCAGCTTCGCCGATCCTCGCCCCAGACATCAGGGGCTCTCACACCATTCGCTCACCGCCTTGGGGCTGCTGACTCACAGCAGCACCACCATCGTCCTTCCGGTCTTAAATGAAGAGCAGACGCAGATCATTCTGGATCAGTCTCGCGCCAATCGGCTTATCCCGAAACACAGACTACAGTGGGAAGACATCGGAGACGTGAACAAGCTATTGACGGAGGCCGGTGTCAAAGTGACTTCGATGGGTCGGACCCCTCTGCAGGATCCCGCATTCTTTGCCACAGGTGCAGCGGCCGGCCAAGCCGCAGCACGCTGGACCATGGGTTGACAACACATACGATGTCCTCTTCACGCATACCATGAGGCATGAGGGGGGCTATTCTTGAGTACATGGAAAAGACGATCTGCCGCGGCCGACTGGGCAGCCCGTATCATTCAGCCGCGCCTATCCCTTTTTGCGGCAGTGCTCCTTACCCTAATGATCGGCGCGGTCGCAGGAGTCTTTTCGGTGAGAGGACTCAACCAATCCGGATATCAAGAGCTATCGCTATTTGTCAATCAACTACTGCATAATCTTACCGTACAAGGACCCGCTCCGACTGACGGCTGGCAATGGATGGCTGCGGAGGATGTTCTAAAGGTCGCCGGTCTACTATGGCTACTGGGGCTTTCGGTGATCGGTGTTCCCCTGATCGCCGCAGTGGTTTTCTTGCGCGGCTTCACGCTGGGCTTTGTCTTGGGATTTCTCATTGATAACCTTGGCCTCCGAGGGGCCGCTCTGGCTTTGGCGGCCATGCTGCCTCAGAATCTGGTCTCAATTCCGGGAATCCTTTTTTGTGCGGTAGGAGCTATCGGTTTTTCTACGGAAATCGTTCGCACGGTGTTCGGAAGGGCACGGGGGATCACCATCTATCATCATCTGCGCAGAGAAGGCAGTGTGGGCCTCATAGGTTGCGGTCTGCTCCTGGCCAGCAGTGTCATTGAGATCTTTGTCAGTCCCACACTGACCGCCGTCGCCGCCCGTTATCTGCTGCGCGGCGTATAGACCAAGGATCACCGGCGAACGATGGCGAAGGTTTATTGTCTATACAGACTACATAACGAGAGGCATGGCACAGGCATGTGGAAAATATCCCGTGTAATCATCATCGTCTTGGATTCCGTCGGTGTAGGTGAATTGCCTGATTCCGCCTTGTATGGCGACGAAGGCAGCAACACCTTGGGTAATATTGCCCGCCACGTTGACTTACGCTTGCCCCACCTGGAAAGACTCGGGCTGGGAAACATCATTCCGATCCGAGGGGTCGGCCCCGTCGAAAACCCCATAGGTGGCTATGGCAAGATGGCCCCTGTCTCTCCCGGCAAGGACACCACCACCGGTCACTGGGAGATCGCCGGAGTAGTGTTGGACAGGCCGTTTCCTACATATCCGGACGGCTTTCCCGACACGGTGATTGAGGCCTTTACGGCTGCCACAGGGTGTGAGATACTCGGCAACACGGTGGCCTCGGGTACAGAGATCATCAATGAACTCGGAGCCGAACATATCAAGACCGGACGGCCGATCGTCTACACTTCAGCCGACAGTGTCTTTCAAATCGCCGCCCATGAAGAGGTCATACCCGTTGAAGAGCTGTACAAGATCTGCGAAGCGGCCCGGTCGATTCTGCAGGGGCCCCACGGGGTGGCTCGCGTCATCGCCCGACCTTTTGTCGGTACACCCGGCAGGTTCGTCCGCACCGCCAAGCGCCGCGACTTCAGTCTGGCGCCACCCGGAGCAACCATCCTCGATCTGTTACACACAGCCGGACATGAAGTGTGGGCCGTCGGAAAGATCAGCGATGTATTTGCCGGTCGGGGGATAAGCCGCTCCCTTCACACTCGCGATAACATGGATACCGTCAATGTCACTCTGCAGCTTATGGCCGAATTGGATCAGAGCGGGCTGATCTTCGCCAATTGCGTTGATTTCGATATGCTTTGGGGTCATCGCAATGACGTAGCGGGCTATGCTCGCGGTCTCGAGGAGTTTGATGCTCGAGTCCCCGAGATTCTGGAGGCCGTTGAAGATGACGATTTGCTGATTCTTTTGGCGGATCACGGCTGCGATCCCACCACGCCGAGTACCGATCATTCCCGGGAGTATGTCCCTTTGATTCTGTTCGGTACCATGTGCACACCCGGCCGAGCCCTTGGGATCCGCAAGACTTACTCGGATGTAGCGGCAACCTTGGCCCGGATTTTCGGGGTCCCAAACCCGGGGCCGGGGACCGGCCTGCTGTAACAGGGAGGAGGAGCCGCCATACGTGCCATTGACATCATAGAAAAGAAACGTGATGGTCTTGAGCACACGGAAGAAGAGATTCACGAGTTGGTACGGAATGTGACCTCAGGTAACATTCCTGATTACCAAATCGCTGCCTGGCTGATGGCTGTCTACATACGGGGCCTGACCTCGACGGAGACGGCATGGCTCACCGCAGCCATGGCCTCCTCGGGAGTCCGCCTCGATCTCTCGCGGATCCCCGGCATAAAAGTGGATAAGCATTCCACCGGAGGCGTGGGGGACAAGACAACCCTCGTTTTGGCACCACTGGTGGCGGCGGCCGGAGTCCCGGTGGCCAAGATGGCCGGGAGGGGACTTGGCTTTACCGGAGGTACTCTGGACAAGCTGGATTCCTTTGAAGGTATCTGCCTGACCCTGCCGCACAAGCGCTTCATCGATCAAGTGGCTGAGATCGGTGTCGCCATCACCGGTCAGACAGAAGATCTCGCCCCGGCTGATCGTCAGCTGTATGCCTTGCGTGATGTGACGGCCACAGTTGACAACATCGCCTTGATCGCCGCCAGTGTGATGAGCAAGAAGCTGGCAGCCGGAGCAGATGCCTTCGTGTTGGATGTCAAGGTTGGCAAAGGAGCCTTTGCCAAGGGAGTTGCCGACGGAAAGCAGTTGGCCGAGACCATGGTCGGCATTGCCCGCCAAAACAACAAGCGGGCCGTGGCAGTTATGACCGACATGTCTCAACCCCTGGGAAGGGCGGTAGGCAATGCGTTGGAGGTGCGGGAAGCTTTGGCCGCTCTTAGAGGCGAAGGTCCTGCCGATTTACACCGACTATGCCTCACCCTGGGAGCTGAGATGCTGGTCTTGGGCGGCAAAGACAAGGACATCACCGACGCTTACCGACGCCTCGAGCAAGTGCTGGCCGCCGGAGCGGCTCTCGACAAATTGGCGGAGATGGTCGCTGCTCAAGGAGGCGACCAGAGCATGGTTTACAATCCGCACAGACTGCCCACGGCCCCGGTTCGTCAATCGGTTATCGCTCCACGCAGTGGGTACCTTAGGGCCGTGGATGCGCTCGCCATCGGTCGCATAGCCGGGAGACTCGGTGCCGGAAGACAGACCAAAGACGACACCATCGACCTGTCAGTGGGCGTGGATCGTATCTGTAAGGTGGGGGTGCGGATCGAGGCCGGAGAGCCGTTGGCTGAGATACACGCCCTGAGTGCAGCCGAGGTCGACGCAGTCCGGCCCGCCCTCCTGGAAGCTTTTGAGATCGGACAAGAACCGCCGCCACCTCAGCCTTTGATCCTGGGTCGCGTCAGTTCTCACTGAGCCACGGCATAATCATAGGCCTTGCTTTTGTCGCATACATTTTCGCGAAAGACAGACTCGCACCATCGACAAAAGGAGGCCTATGGCCATGGTCAATACGCGGACCCCTTTCATCGTTGGTCTGCTTATGGTGTGTTTTTTTCTTCATGCCCTCTCGGAGCCCGCGATCGCCGCTGAACCGCAGCTTTCCATCACATCAGCCAGTGCCGTCTTGATGGACTATCATACGGGCCGAGTGCTCTATGAAAAGAACGCCCATCAACCACTTCCTCCGGCGAGCGTGACCAAGGTAATGACATTGGCCTTAGCTCTGGAAGCTCTCAGGGACGGCAAAGTGTCGCTCCAGACCGGCATACCCACCAGCGAACTGGCCGCCAGCATGGGTGGCACCCAGATCTGGTTGGAAACAGGCGAAATACGGCCTTTTGAGGAACTGCTCTATGCCATTGCCGTAGGCTCAGCCAATGATGCCTCCGTCGCAGTAGCGGAGTATCTGGCCGGCTCAGAACCCGCGTTCGTGGCACTCATGAACGCCAAAGCCAAGGCCCTGGGACTGAGGAATACCCATTTCGCAAATCCCAGTGGGCTGCCGTTTCCGGAGCAACACCACGTCTCATCAGCATACGACTTAGCGATGCTGTCGCGCCATGCCCTCGACCTTCCCATGTTTCGAAAGCTGGTGGCCACCTGGGGGCCCGTGGTCATGCGTCCTGAAGGTAAGCGACAACCCGAGCTTTGGTCGTTCAACAAGATGCTGAAGCAGTACCCCGGATTGGACGGCATTAAGACCGGGATGACGAATGAAGCCGGCTTTTGCCTGGCCGCCACGGCTGAGCGGGACGGTCTGCGCCTCATTGCGGTAACCCTGAACGCCCCCAGCAGTCAAGAACGCAATCAAGACATCGCCCGCCTGCTCGACTATGGATTCTCGCAACTGCGAGCGATACCGGTCGCCAAGCAAGGAGAAGAAGTGGGGGTCATCCCTGTCTCCAAAGGGCAGATCCAGAAAGTGGGCGTGGCTCCCGTTCGTGATGTCGTGCTCACGGTTGGCCGTACGGAAGAGGCAAAGGTAGAGACTGAAATCGTCGTCTCCAAGCGGATCAACGCTCCCATATCCAAGGGTCAAGCCGTTGCTGAGTTGGTAGTCAAGATGAACGACAAAGAAATGACGCGCGTCGATTTGGTGGCCCTCGAAAATGTCGCTCGAGGCTCCCTCCTGCAGATCATGCTACAGACCGTGAGACAGATCACCGGCGGCGGGTCTGCCGGCGGGCAACAGACCACTCATCAATAGGCGCAAGACTCGGTTTTTTTGAAGGGAGCCGCTCATCAAGAGCGAACGTTCTGCATGGATGTCACATTAAGCGATAGTGCGAGCGGAGGCGACAAATTGAGGGTCCAAACACGGAGGATTGGGGCCAGTCTGGTGGTACGCGTCTCGGGAGAGCTGGACCTGGCTACAGCTGACACTTTCCGCCGGACAGTAGACGAAGAACTGGCCAAGGACGGATGTTCAAACCTTATTTTGGTTCTCAAGAATGTCACATTCATCGATAGCTCGGGTATAGGAGCTATTCTGGGCAGATACCGACTGATCCAGGAACGACGCGGCAGAGTCATAGCCGCCGGACTGCGGTCTCCTGTGAGACGCGTACTGGAGATGTCGGGTGTCTTGCGTGTCGTGGAGACAGCCGAGACAGAGCAAAGGGCTCTGGAGTCCCTCTAGGGAGGTGTGAGTAAAGGAATGGAAAAACGACCGCGCAATTCGATGAAGCTGGAGTTCAAGAGCCTGGCTGCCAATGTCAGCTTTGCACGTACAGCCGTGGCCATCTTCGCCTCCCAGATGGATTTCACTGTGGACCAGATTGATGAGATCAAGGTTGCGGTATCCGAGGCCGTCTCCAACGCAGTGATTCACGGCAAGAAAGACGAGAGCAGTTCGGTTTACCTTGAGGCCCTGTTATACGATGATAGCCTTGTTGTCATAATCAGCGATGACGGTCCGGGCATTCAGGACGTCTCCTGGGCGATGGAACCGGGAACCACGACCGCTGACCGCATGGGATTGGGGTTCGTCTTTATTAAAGAGTACATGGACGAGCTCGAAATTGACTCTGCTCCCGGCGCCGGCACCCGAGTGACCATGATCAAGAGGTTGGCGCTGCGAGTGGAGCACTGACGGGGGAGTCGCCATTGCAGTATCTGACTTCCACTGAACTCCCGGCAGTGAACCTGTCATCGGAACAGACGCGCCGCCTGCTGTCTGCAGCGCAAGGAGGCGATACCCAGGCGCGAGAGATGCTGATTCATGCTAATATGCGCCTGGCCAGAAGTATCACCCGGCGTTTCACGGGTCGATGCACGGATCCGGAGGATCTGTTCCAGGTAGCCTGTCTGGGTCTTATGAAGGCCATCGACAATTTCGACCTCTCCTTTGACGTCCGTTTTTCCACTTATGCCGTACCCTGTATTATTGGCGAAATAAGGCGCTATTTGCAGCAGGACCGACCTGTGAGGTTAGGCAGGTCTCTCCAAGAAAGAGTGGGGGCCGTTTCTCAAGCCAGAGAACGTCTCACCCATGAGTTGGGCCGTTCTCCGACCACAAACGAAATCGCCTGCTGGCTCAACATAGAGCGCGAAGAAGTCATCACCGCACTTGAGGCTGCCTCAACTCCCGCTTCTTTGGAAGAGGTTATCCATGAAAGCGAGGGAGAGCCCATTCTGTTGCAGGATCAGATCGGCGCAGAGGAAACCGATTCCCTCGTCTTCATTGATAACTTGGCCTTACAGCAGGTTCTCAACGTCCTCAGCGAAGAGGAGCGAAGTCTGGTCACCATGCGCTTTTTCCAGAACATGAGACAAGTTGATGTCGCCAAAGCCTTGCGGCTGTCACAGCCGCAGGTCTCGCGTCTGGAGCAACGCATTTTGCGTAAGATGCGTGCGATGTTGGTGTCTTAGTTGGGGGACTGGCTCAGCTGGCAACATATAACGAAAGGCGCACGGTGACAGATCAAGAATACCCTGGTGTGTGGGACATAGCGGGGCGGCACACCTCCATAGCATACGATACTCTACTAACCTCATTACCTACGTCGGAGGAGATGGCTCTACCATGTCAATGTCCGGTAACAAGGTCCGCTTGCGCTTGGCAACACCCGATGATTTTCCCCATATGGTCTCATGGGGTCGCGACCAGGCAGTCGCTCGGGGTCTGGAAGGCGACTACCCGACCACCTTGGAGGAATGTGCCGCTTGGCTGCAAAAAATCAAAAGCGACCGGCACGCCCTCCATTACGTTATCGTGCCTCTGCATGGCGATCGACCCATAGGCGACATCCAGCTTGACCACATCACATGGCGCAGCGGTGACGGTGAGTTGCGTATCCGCATCGGTGAGCGACAGTTATGGGATCAAGGTTTCGGCACAGATGCCGTCATTACATTACTTCGGCACGCGTTCGGGAACATGCGCCTTTCTTGCATCTACCTACGGGTTTTTGCTTCCAACCTTCGCGCTATTCGCTGTTACGAGAAAGCAGGCTTCCGTAAGGAAGGTCGACTAATGCGGAGATCAGCCGGCGGAGAAGAACGTGAGACTTTTCTCATGAGTGTTCGCCGAGCGGATTTCGTGCGAGTATACACCTCGAAAAACGGAACACAGACAGCGTAAGTCACTTCGCTTCCTTCTGACACATCGACGGCGTCTTTTTGGGGCGCCGTCTTTTTCTTGTCTTTCTCTCGAGGAGCCTAGCCGTCGATGTCGAAGTAGAGTTGGACACAGACTTCGACGTAGAGTGTCTTCGATGATTCCCGTTGGTCTGGAGGCGGCAAATCCTTTGTCTACCCCTATCATTCAATTGATCGGTGTCCATAAGTACTTCGGTACACTGCATGTGCTACGCGATATCAATGAAACCATCCATAGGGGAGAAGTGGTGGTTATCATCGGGCCGAGCGGCTCGGGCAAGAGTACACTCTTGCGATGTATCAACCGTCTGGAAGAGGTCCAAGACGGACAGGTGATCGTAGATGGCTACGATGTCTCCGATCCAACGACCCCGATCACCCTTGTGCGTTCACAAATAGGAATGGTCTTCCAACACTTCAACCTCTATCCTCACATGACCGTGTTGGACAACATTACCTTGGCTCCGATCAAAGTCAAGAAACTCAGTCAGGAGGACGCGGAAAACAAAGCTCACGAGTTGCTTCGCAAGGTGGGCATTCCCGAGAAAGCCTCTTCGTACCCGGCCGCATTGTCCGGCGGCCAGCAGCAGCGCGTGGCCATCGCGCGCGCTTTGGCCATGGAGCCGAAGATCATGCTTTTTGATGAACCCACTTCTGCGCTGGATCCCGAGATGATCAAGGAAGTGCTGGATGTCATGATAGACCTGGCGGCAGAAGGTATGACTATGCTCGTAGCAACCCATGAAATGGGGTTCGCCCGAACAGTCGCCGACCGCGTCCTATTCATGGATGAGGGGCGCATCGTAGAGTGCAACACTCCGGCTAGATTGTTCTCTCAACCGCAACAAGAGCGAACGCGACTTTTTCTCGAAAAGGTTCTATGATTCTGTCTTCGGTTTCTTGAATCAAGTCTATACTTGACCAGGAGTTGCCGTCTCCGCGTCGAACTTCTGACCCAAAGGATCCTCTTAAGCCCCACACTACCAATATGTGCATTCTTAATCGGAGGTTGATTGCGGATGCTGCAGACTCTGGCCAAAGGCGGCCCGGTCATGATTCCTTTAGGGATATGTTCGGTGTTGGCCTTAGCGATTTTTCTTGAGCGAATCTGGTATTATTGGCGCACTCGTTCGGACAGCAACGCCGTCATGGCATCTCTGCGCGAGCCGTTGACACAGGGCAACTATCTTGAGGCTCTGCAAATCGCCAAGCAAGCTCCGGGTCCATATGCCGGACTGCTTTCCGCCGGAGTAGCTTACGCGGACAAAGGCAGAGAACAGATGCAGGCCCAACTCGAGGTCGCGGCACAGGCAGAGATCCAGCGTATGGAACGAGGTCTGGGTATCTTGGGTACCATTACGACCATCGCCCCCCTCTTGGGTCTGTTGGGAACGGTAACCGGCATCATTCGCTCATTTCACGTGCTTGCCGGTCTCCAGGGGATCGAAAGCCCCGCGGCTCTCAGTGCGGGTATCGCGGAGGCTCTTATCACGACAGCCGCCGGGCTGACCATCGCTATTCCTTCTGCTGCAGTCTTTGACTGGTTCAATGCGATCGTCAACCGCCGGGTACAGGAAATGAACAGAGCCGGCAACATGGTAATGGAGGTTGTCTCCGAACACCGGGGTGAAGAACAATGATGGCGATAAGAAGACGGAATGTTCGCAAACCGTTTGTGCAAGTGGTTTCTTTGTTGGATGTCTTTGTCATTTTGCTGTTTTATTTTATGTTGTCCACTACATTCCGTTCCACCCCAGTCGGCATCAGCCTTATCCTGCCTCGCGCCACCACAGGTGTAGTCCAAGCTGCACGCGACCTTACGGTAACCATCGATTCCCAGGGCCGCATGTATGCAGCCGGTCAGATAGCTCTCCCGGCCGATCTCACTCGAATCGCGAGAAACAATCTGGCGGACGACCCAAACCTTTCGGTGACGATTCGTGCGGATGAGGCTGTCAGATATGAGAGTGTCGTCACCGCCATTGATGCTGTACGGGCCGCGGGAGTACATAACCTGCGCTTGGCCGTACGGCTTCCATCGGTTTCGGCCCAGTAGCTGTCGTTGGCTGAGAATGTATGCCGAAAAGTGAGGTGAAGCGGGTGTATGCTGTCGAGAACGATAATCGACGATATATCGTCTTCTTAATCATATCCACGCTTCTGCACACTTTACTCCTGTTGCTGATCCCCGGTTTCGGACTGAGTCCCATAGGAGCGATGACTGGCATCGGTGACGCGGTTGAGGTGACCATACTTCCTATGGAACCCGTGACGATCAGCAGACCCACGGCTCCGCAAGTTGAACCCAGCAGAAGCCTTGTGCCCGTTAAGACGGTGCAAACACCTTCGCAACCAAGGCCTACGGCGCTACCTCGGGCGCCTGTGCCCGTACCGCGCCAAGAACAACCGACTGTGGAAGACAGCCTTCCCCAACAGATAGTTACGGCACCAACCAGTCCCCAGGAGGTGCCCGAAGTCTCGACAACGCCTACAGTTGAGGAGACTCCGACCGAATCGGAACCGGAGACGACGACTGAGGAAACAGAGGAGGCGGAGGCTGAACCTGAACCGGAGCCCCTGAGTCCGCCTCTGGTCCGAGAGGCAGTAAGCGGTTTCGGTCTTTTGCGTCACTATCCTGCGAAGGAAGCCGCACTACTGGTGGATACACTGGTAGCTCGAGTCGAAGTAACCGTGACCACGGAGGGTAAGGCCGTCAATCCAATACTCCTCACCCCCAGCGTTAACGAGTATCTTGATTTCTGGGTGACACAGACAGCGGCCAGACAGCTTCAGTTTGCTCCGGCTCAAAGCCCATATCAAGTTACGATTGAGGTGCTGGTGGATCCGCAGAACAAGAGGGTTACGTTGACCCCGGAGGGTGAGCGAGTACGTTTTGTCCAACCTTGATCACAAGAATGCCTATCTCCATAGTTAAGCGATCAAGGTGATGGGTGAGTACTGAGCGTACTGAACGTCAAACGCATGCGCTAAGAGGACTGGTGGGAGGTTTCCGATGTGATGTTGTCACGAAACAGGCGTCAAATGATTGGTTGGCTCACTGCCATTCTGTGTATGGGGCTGTGCGCCCTGTACTCGCCGCCAACGCAAGCCTCCGAGGTCGTATTGCGCAACGAATACATCATGGTGACAGTCAATGCCCGTGACGAGAATACCGGGCGCTTCGCCATCAAGACGACAGGCGGCGATCCTGATCGCATCTCCGACGACAACACCTATCTGATCTATCAGCGTGAAGACACCAAGGGTCCGTGGACATCTTTCACCACGCTACTGATCGACGGTCTCCCGTGGGTCTATGGCGGCCCTACCTGGGACGTCGCTGGCTTTGGCGCGCCTACGGGGCTGAATGTCCGACAACCTGCTCTCGTTGAGAACCGAAGAATCGAGAGTGCTTGGCAAATGGGGCCGCTCAGAGTCGATCAGACGATCAGCTTTGTCCGCTCCAGCACCACCGGCCTCATGGATACCGCCAGAATCCAGTATGAGTTGCGAAATACTGACTCGGAGCCGCATACCGTCGGTATGCGCGTTACCCTGGATACCATGCTCGGAGACAATGACGGCGCTCCCTTCCGAATCGGAGAGGAAGCAATTACGACGGATACTGTTTTCTCCGGAAGCGCAATTCCTGAGTTCTGGCAGGCTTTCGACTCCTTGGAGGATCCGAAAGTAACCGCGCAGGGAACCCTCTGGGGCGGAGAGGTTACGCGACCTGATACGGTTTACCTCACCAACTGGGGAACTCTCACGGAGCATCCTTGGGAGATCGACATTCGTCCCGGACGTGATTTCACCCGTGCCGGTGGGTTTGAGCTTGACAGCGCCATGGCATTGGTATGGGAACCTAAGGTCATGGCCCCCGGTGAACGTCAAACGTATGTGATCTACTACGGTCTCGGCGGCATCACCATCGCCCCCGGTCAACTACAACTCGGCGTGACTTGTCCGGCCAGCGTTATCGGCGGCGACGCAGGTGAGAGCTTCCCCGTTGTGGCCTACATTCAAAACCGTGGCAGCGGAGAGGCCCGTGATCTTAAAGCCACCATCCGCCTGCCGAAAGGGCTTCAACTACTTCCCGGTCAACAGGCCACTCGAGATCTCGGAAATCTGCAAGTCAACGAGACTACGCAGGTGAGTTGGAGAGTCAGAGCCGTTGATGCAACAGGCAGAGTCACGCTCGGTGTCGATGTCTCGGCGATGAATGCCGAGCCGAACTCCGTCAGTCGGCACATTGATGTAATATCACCTGCCCGTTTGCAGATAAGACTCAAACAGCCTCAAGGCCGTCTCTCAGTGACGGACAATCAGTGGGATCCGATTCCCTATGTGCTCGAAGCGACGGTATCCAATGTGGGGCAGGCAACCGCCAGCGGTGTTACGGCAGAATGGTCATCCAGTCGCGGTCTGCAACTCTCCAGCGGCGACATCCCGACGCGAAATATTGGGTTTCTTGACCCGGGAGAGAGCTATGACGTACGTTGGCACGTCATGCCCATCGGGGAACCCGGCGATCTTCCGTACACACTGAGGGCAACCTCGATGACTCAGACTCCGGAGGTCCGAGCGAGCGGCTTGTTGAGAGTCCCGCCGCTGGAGAGTACACTTGACATAGGGATAAGTCGATTGGGTGGCGACACGAAAGCTCTGGCTGTTGGCGAGGATTTCGTGGTCCATGTATGGGCCGCGAACCTCAAAGGTGCCCACAGTCTCGATGTGGAGATCACGTACGATCCGACACGTCTGCAACTGTTGGGCGGGCCGCTCGGAGTCGATCGCGGTACGTTATTCGTCACCGAGGACAACGACTATCTGGGATGGGATCCTCCGAGAGTCTGGGTAGATATGTCCAAACCCCTGGCCCGTGTTGCCGTCAGCGGGAATCGTGCCGATGCAGCGCCACAGCCCATTCTTTCCGGTAGTGTTGCTGCACTGCGTTTCAAGACCCTCGCTCCGGGGAGTTGTACGTTGCGAATCGACAAGGCCGTAGTCAAAGACCGCTTCGGCCAGGAGTTGCAGGTTATGATTAGCGGTACAGATATAAGCATAGCACCTTGAGGTAATGTCACCGAAGAAGATGCATGTAAGCCGCGTCCCGTAACATGATTCTTGAAGAGAGGTGCAGCGATGAACAAGGGGAAGGCTCTTATCCGTTTTCTGCTATTGTCTCTTGTGTGCTTGTCTACAATGGTCTTTGCGGCTTCATCCGACATACGGGATGTGCCTTCGGATCATTGGGCTTACGACGCGGTGCGCACACTTGTGGGCCGAGGTTATCTGACGGTAGGAGCGGACGGAGCATTTCGCGGAAGTGAGCCCGTAGACCGTTACACCTTTGCGGTCGTACTGGCCCAGATCCTGAATGAGTTTGAAGTAGCTTCCGAACGTGTCACCAGTGAAGACGTGCAACTGTTGCGCAAACTCACCAATGAGTACCGGGCTGAGCTGGTCGATTATTACGCCTCACAAGACCAGACCAGGCGCACTGTCGATGCCGTGGATAAGCGACTGAGTAGCCTGGACGAGAAAATCAATGAGGCTCTCATGGCCTATGCCGACCTGTCAGCACGTGCGGACGATTTGCAGGATCAGATCTCGGAAAATAGCACTGCCAGTGCCTCATTGGCAGAGCAGACGCGCGATCTGCGGCGCGACGTGGACTCCGTGGGGCGTGAACTCGCATCCGTCAGCCAGGACATACGCACACGTTTGCAGCAGATGACACAGAACACATCAAGCCTTCAGACCCGACTGGATGCCCGAGACGCCGAGTTGGCCAAGGAACTCGATTTAATTCGCGATGAAGCGCGGGCGCTCGCCGCACGTATCCAGTACGAACAAGATGAACAAGATAAAGATCTACAGGACTTAGCGAATCAAATCAAAGCCGAAAGCACTGAGCGCGTTCGTCTGCAGCAAGCTTCCGACAGTCTCAGAGTTGACCTTGAGGATCTCGAGAAGCAAGTCGCAGACCAGTTGAGCCAGTTGAAACAGCTGGATAAGCAGCTAGGCACCTTGGAAGGCTCTGTTCTCAGCATGGAATCCCGTTTCCAGGAGGATCTGGGCGAACAAGCGGCGATGATAGCTGGTTTGCAGACATCCTTGGATGCCCAGAAACAGAGTCTGAACTCAGAAGCCGCGGCGCGCGCTGACGCGATACAGGCTCTTGAAGTGCAGATCGCGCACCTGGAATCGGCTCTTGCCACCCGAAGCAGCGATCTTCAAGGTCATATCAGCGCTGAGATCACTCAACAAGACCAGAAAACCCGGGAGCAACTCGCCGACCTGCGACAAGAACTGTCTGCCCAAAAGACAGCATTGGAAACGGAAACGGCGGCTCGCACGCAAGTAATTGAGAGACTGGAGACGCAGATCGCGGCGCTTCGTTCGAGCTTCGATGACCGAAGTCAGGACCTTGAACAACAAATCAGCACCGGGATCGATCAGCAAGACGATAGGATACAGCAACAGATCACGCATCTGAAGCAGGAGCTGGCCACACAACAGGATTTGCTGCAATCCGAGACTTCGGCGCGCATCGAAGCTCTCGCTCAACTTGAGAGTCAGCTCGGCGAGTTGAAGCAGGAGTTGGTGACTCAGCGGACCGATCTTGAGGATCAGATCACTAAGGTGAAGCAGGAGCTGGCCACCCAAAGCAGTGACGTTGACGAGCAGATCACTGATCTGAGACAGGGGCTGGCCACTCAGAGAACGGATCTCGAAGGTCAGATCGCTGATCTGAGGCAGGGACTCGTCAGCCAGGGCGGTAACGTTGACTATCAGGTCACTGATCTGAGACAAGAACTGGCTACTCAGAGAACGGAACTGACAGACCAGATTGTCGAGCTGAAGCGGGATCTGGCCGCCCAAAGCAATGACGTTGATGAACAGATCACTGATCTGAGGCAGGGACTGGTCACTCAGAGAATGGATCTCGAAGGTCAGATCGCCGAGTTGAAGCAGGATCTGACCACCCAAAGCAGTGACGTTGATGAGCAGATCACTGATCTGAGGCAGGGACTGGCCACTCAGAGAACGGATCTGGACGGTCAGATTGCCGAGCTGAAGCAGGGGTTGGCAACCCAGAAGGGTGACTTCGAGGGTCAGAACTCGGCCCTGGAGGGCAGACTGGTAGCGCAGATTGACAACCTCGAGCGGGAACTGGCTGCACAGAGGTCGGAATTGGAAGCAAGAACCTCTTCCCAAGCAGAGGCTCTGGAGAGATTGACAGGCGACGTTGTTGCTCTGGAAGCAGATCTCAAGGCGCGCCACACAGTCTTGGAAGAGCAAGTCGCCGCCAACCTGGATGCGCGAGATGCGAAAGTTGGGCAAGAGCTGGAGGATCTAAGGCAGACCGTGACAGAGACTCTAGATGCCCGTGAGGCGGAGTCAGTCCGGAGGGAAAGCGAGCTCAAAGCACAATATGAGGACTTGGCGGCCAATCTCCAAGCCCAAATAGATGCTTTGAAGACGGAGCTGGCCCGGACACAATACGAACTCATTCAAACCACGAGAAAACTGGAAGAAGCAGAAGGCAGACTGGGCCTGTCCGACGGTCAACTTGCGGAACTGGACCAGCGGATAAAGGACGGACTTGCGGAGCATCTGACATCCTCCTTGGTACGTGAACGAGCCATGGAAAAAAGAGTATCTGACCTGGAGCTCTTGGTTGAGGCCATCCAAGAAAAGATGGATAAGGACATTAAGGGTGCCAAGGGCCAAGCCTGGACCGCCGCATTGCTGTCTGCGCTGTTGGGGATCTTTGTGTCGCCATAGTCGACAAGACGAAACACCTAGTCTTCTGGCAGGAGGGGCCGCTCGGTGCGGTCCCTTCTTTATAGTAGCTCCGGAGGGAACCATCAATGCCACATTGGATCTATCTCGATAATGCATCTACAACAAAAGCAACACCGGAGGTCTGCAGAGCGATTCATGAGTCTCTGGCCACGGCCTACGGCAACCCTTCTTCGCCACACACTATGGGATTGGTGGCGGAGGAGCGGGTGCGCGACGCCAGAAGGACACTGGCATCCTATCTCGGTGTTCCCGAAAGAGGTCTGGTCTTTACGTCCGGGGGAACTGAATCGGTAAATCTGGCCGTCTTAGGGGTGGCCGAGGCTCATCAGCGTCAGGGAAAGCATATCATCATCTCGGCCGTAGAACATGCCGCGGTGCTGGCTGCTTGTAAGGCTTTGGAGGACCGTGGCTGGCACATAACCCAAGTGGGGGTCGATCGTTACGGCAGGGTGTCGCCGGAAGATGTGGAAGAAGCCATAGGCGAAGAGACTGTCCTCGTATCGATCATGACCGTGAACAACGAAGTCGGTAGCGTACAACCTATCGCAGATATCGCCACCGCCGTGCGAGCCAGGAATCCCGAATGTCTCATTCACACCGATGCGGTACAAGCGTTGGGCAAGATAGACATGCGCCCCGTGGTCCGCAGTGTCGATTTGTTGTCAGTCTCAGCCCATAAGGTTCATGGTCCCAAAGGATGCGGAGCGCTCTGGATACGCGAAGGCATCCGTCTTCGACCTATGTTGGTCGGCGGAGGTCAGGAAAGAGGACTCAGATCGGGAACGGAAAACGTTCCGGGAATCGTGGGATTTGCTGCCGCTGTACAACGGCTCATGGCAAGTGGGGAAGAGGGGATAGAGCGAATGGCGCAACTGCGCAGCCGACTCGTGGAGTCTGTCACCCGTGCACTGCCGGACGCAGTGATCAACGGACCACCACCAAACGAGGCGGCACCTCACATCTGCAACATCTCCATTCCCGGCATGCAGGCGGAGATCATGGTCAGAGCCCTGGCACAGGAGGGTGTGTTTGTGTCCACCGGCGCTGCCTGTTCTTCGCGTCGAAACGATACCCGAGTCCTGAAAGCCATGGGGATCGCCGAGGCTGTTCGCTCGGCTTCCATGCGCTTTAGTCTTTCGCCGCTGACAACTGAGGAAGAATTAGACACAGCGGTGTCGAAACTGTGTAAGGTAGTGGAGCTATTGCGTCCAAGAAGGTGAGAGATATGACTCTCTCAGGAGGAGTAAGTTATGACCGAGGTCGTCATCGTAAAATACGGAGAGATAGCGCTCAAGGGAGGCAACCGACCTGTCTTCGAAAAGACTCTGTTGCGCAATTTGCGTTGGGCCCTGCGTGACTTGCCGGAAACGCGTGTCATACACGAACACGGCAGGTTCCGCATTGAGGGTCCCGATACGGTCGCCATCCAGTCACGTGTGACTCGTGTGTTCGGTGTGGTAGGCACAAGCATCGCCCGAGCCGTTGCTCCTACATATGAAAACATAGCCATGGCGGCAGAAGAAATGCTGGGCCGCGCCAAAGCCGCCGGCAAGGTTACATTCAAGGTGGAAAGCCGTCGCTCCGACAAGTCTTTCCCGCTCACATCACCTGAGCTCAGCAGACGTTTGGGAGCTCATCTATTGGAGGCCCACCCCACTCTTAAGGTGGATGTTCACCACCCGGACGTGATCATAAACGTCGAAGTCCGAGCCAATATGGCGTATGTCTATGCGGAGACGATCCAGGGTCCGGGCGGGCTGCCTGTAGGAGTGAGCAGCCAAGGATTGCTTCTCATTTCCGGCGGTATAGACAGTCCGGTGGCGGGTTGGTTGGCTATGCGGCGTGGCATACGCTTGGCCGCCATTCACTATCACTCCATTCCGTATACGAGTGAACGCTCCCAGCAGAAAGTGATCGAACTTACCGAGATTCTGGCCGCGTACGCCGGAGACATACCGCTGTACATGGTGCGATTTACAGAAGCTCAGTTGGAATTACAGGCCAAGACACCGCCGGCGCTTATGATGACGCTTATGCGTCGTCTCATGTTACGAGTCGCCACCCAACTGGCGGCGCAGAGGGGCATTCCGGCTCTGATCACCGGTGAATCGGTAGGGCAGGTCGCCAGCCAGACCTTGGAGAGTCTGGCTGCCATCAACGCTGTTACCTGCACACCGATTCTGCGACCATTGATCACCTATGATAAGAGCGAGATCACCGCTTTGGCCCGTCGGATAGGCACCTATGAGACCTCTATCCTGCCATATGAGGATTGCTGCACGCTGTTTCTGCCGCGACATCCGGAGACTCGTCCTACAATGGAGAGGGTTGAAGAAGCGGAGGCAAAGCTGGACATCCCGGGCCTGGTGCAGAGGTGTCTGTCATCTGTGGAAGAAATGGTTGCACGACCCAACTGGGCGGCTACCTTGTATGAAGGAGGCCCGTTGGCATTCTAGTGTATAAAAGAGAACCGGCAGGGCATAATCATCTATGCTGGGTTAGGCATAGGAGGTGCCGACCACGGCTAAAAAAGGGGGCTGCCCGGAGGCAGGCCCCTTTTTTTTGTGTGTGCCCGGCATGCTTGCCGAGCCGGAAGGTTGAAAGAAACCTTCGTTGCCTGCCAGTGGGAAAACAACCCGTAGGCAAGGGCGTCGCCGGTAACGGCGGGGTCTGAAGGAAGCCGAAGGGGGCA